>JAFYNU010000524.1 GCA_017547975.1 Clostridia bacterium | reverse complement strand
CAGGTGACCCATATCAAATCCCGCATTGTAGGCATAAAGTTCCTCTACGCCCTTGCTTACAAGCCACCCCTTTAGATCTTCCATTCCCTCCTCCCGGGAGATGATGCGGGGCTTCAGCCGTTCATCGGGCCACAACGCCGCCGTATACATGCCCCCGGTGAGGTATTCAGGGGTAAATATGTAATATTTCGCCGCCAGGGGGTCCAGGGTATCGCTGTCCGCCACCACAACACCCAGAGACATCACCCGATCCAGCCAGTTGGTTTCGGTATCCAATACCGCAATATTTGCCATAGCTTCTTACCGTACTAACCTCATACGGGAAAGACCATCTCTCCGGTTTTCCAACCGGATGGCAAAATCGAACCGATTGAGGTCGGTGGCAATGTGAAAATCCGCCTCAGGGAACACGTCTTGCTGGGCCGGATCAAAAAACTTCGCCCCGGAGGTATGGCGCAGGGCAGCTATCTCTCCTGTAATATCCGGTTCCTCCCCCCGAAGGAGGGCCGCCAGGTAGTTGGCGCAAAGGGTATCCTCCTCAGTTTCGCTTGTGGCATCCAGCCCCATGGCCACCAGGGACACCACCGCCGGATTTTGGGACAGAATGTAATTTGCCGTAGCCCTGGCGGTCACCAGACTACCCCCCAGGATTTCATCCGCTCCGGATGCATTGGCAATCCCCTGGGTACCGGCAGAGGTGGTGTGCACCACCGTTTTCCCCATAACTTCCAGATGTTCAGCCTGGGCCGGGGAATTCCCCATATCAAAGCCCGGGAGCATCCGTCCCCCCCGTTCCCCCGCAAGGACTCGGGTAGGATCCTCCTCCTTCAGGCGTCGGGCCAGTTCGGCATCCCCCACCGGGATCACACATTCGGCTCCCCTGGCAAGCAGGCAGGATTCGGTGGTAAAAGCCCGGAATACGTCGATGATCACGGTGATCCCCCGGGCGGCTTTTGCCCCTTCTATCATGTGCAGAATCTGAATTTCCATAGTATCTCCTTAATATTCGGCGGTTTGCTCCAAATTGGGGTAGGCGGCATCCTGAATGCGAATAAGCATTTGCCGGCGAAGCTCGGAAAGCACATCCCGATACTGCGCATTCTCCACACAGTTGACGTGTTCTCCCGGGTCAGCGGCCAGGTCGTAGAGAATTTCCTCTCCCCGGTTATTGATGTAATATTTATGGGTTTTGGTGCGAATGGTGGTTTGCCGCAGCCCATAGGGATCGAAAAATTCCACCAGTACGCTGTTCTTGTGTTCGTCGGTGTCCCCCCGGAGCAGAGAACGCAAGCTTTTTCCCTGGACGTAGCGGGGAATCTGGATTCCACAGAAATCCAGGATGGTGGGCACCAGATCCACCCCCTCGGTCAAGGCATCCACGACTTTACCCGGCGCAATTTCCCGGCTGTACTTGATGATCAAGGGGACGTGGATGACGCAGTCGTGACCCGGCATTCCCTTTTGGATGCGGCCGTGGTCCCCCAGGAATTCTCCGTGGTCGCTGGTGAAAATAATCAGGGTATCCTCGTAAAGGCCCTGTTCCTTCAGGGCTTTTACAATTTCGCCCACCAGTTCGTCCAGCTCGGTTACCAGTGCCAGGTAGTAGGCTTTGGTTTTCACCCAGTTTTCGGGGGTAACGTCCTTCACCCGGTCGGTAACGCTTTCCCCTTCCCCCAGAACCGGCGGGGTGATCTTCGAAAAATCCACCTTCTCCACCGACTCGGGGCATGGATTGATGGGTGGATGGGGCGCATAGAATCCCGCAATGGCAAAAAAGGGGGTTTTTCCATCCCTGGATCGGATATAGTTGATGGTTTCGCTTGCCACAAAGCTTTGATGCGAATAGTCCCGCTTCCCTTCAAAAAGGTAGGGCTCGTGGGTCTCCCGGGGCACGGCAGAATATTCCGGCTTGTTGTAACGGTAGGCCGCCGGGGGCAGGGAGGTACGGATCTTCGGGACCTCGTCCGGATCCATCATTTCTACCCACTTGGTATAGGCATCGTCATAGCATCCCGGTTCGTCCGACAGGATAAACGTATCAAACCCATAGGTATCGGTGGGATCCCGATGATCCCGCTTGGCATGAGGATCAAAGTGGAGCTTGCCGATTTGAGCAGTATGATATCCGTATGGTTTCAAAAGTTGGTTCAGGGGTACCATGTCCCGGGGCAATCCAATGCCGTTGGTACCCACCCCCACCGAGGAGCAGTAGCGTCCGGTCAGGGTGCTCATACGGCTGGGACTGCACACCGGATTATTGACAAAATAGTTTTCAAAATAGGCTCCTTCGGACGCCAGGGCATCCAGATTGGGAGTTTGGATGGCAAGCTCCCTCCGGTAACTCAGGGTATCAAACCGTTGCTGATCGGTGTAAAGCAGGAGCACGTTGGGACGTTTCCAGGTTTTCATGGGAAATTCCTCCCGGTTCTCGTTTTTCTTTATTCTACCACGAAGCCCCCATCCTTGCAACAGGTTTCCACCATTTTGTTGACAGCAGGCGGAAAAGCGATTATAATACAATCAAATATCAAACAAAATGAGGAAGTTTCCATGATAGAAAATCCCATTATGCCTCTGCGCGGCCCAGATCGGGTGCGAAAACGCCCCAACGTTCTTTTTGGTTCCAATGACGGCGAAGGCGTTGCTCACGCCCTGGCGCTTTTGGTAAAGCTTTTCGCCCTGGAAGGACGTCTTGGCAACTGTTCCTGCCTTACCATCACCCTCTCCCCCGACGGCAGCATCGCCCTGGAAAGCCGGGATACCGGCTTTGCCATGGAGGACAGCGCCACATGGCAGGAGATTTTCACCCGACTCCAGCCCGGCTCCCAGTTGTGGGACGAATCCTTTTCCCAGGCCCTTGCCGCCGAACAAAGCAGACTTTACGGCCGAAGTGAGCCTGTCCCGGCAAAGCTTCTTGCCCCAATCATGCCATTTTTTGACCTTGCCGTGGTGCAGATGGCATCCCAATGGATGCGAGTGGAGTCGGTTCGTCACGGTACCCTGTCCACCCTGTCCTTCCGGAATGGCTATCCGGATGGGGAGATGACAGTCACTCCCACCGATGCCCCCACCGGCACCGCCATCCGCTTCCGCCCCGCCCCGGAGATCTTCACCGAGCTTTCCCCCTCCCTTCCCCTCCTGCGCCGCTTCCTTTGGAAAGCCGCCGACGAAGCCCCCGGCCTTCGCTGTATCCTCCGAATCAACTGAAACAGCACAGAAATTATCAATCCTTTCCTGTGAAATTGTGGTAGAATGAAGGGGAAATTTGGATATGGATCGAGCCATTATGGAACCCATCATGAACTACATCGAAGCCCACCTTTCGGAAGAACTGGACAACCGGCTGCTTGCCTCGGTTTCGGGCTATTCGGAAAGCCATTTCATCCGCCTGTTTCGGCAGACGACCGGTCTTTCCCCCGCCGACTATGTCCGCAAGCGCCGCATCACCGAAATTGTCCGTACCATTGGTCGGGAAAACCGTCCTATGTCGGAGGTTGCCTTTTTCTACGGGTTCAATTCCAAGGAGAATTTCACCCGGGCCTTCAAATCCGAACACGGTATTTTGCCAACCGAATGGAAAAGTGTGGATTGCTGTCTGCGATTGTTTGAGCCCTATCGTTTTCATTCCGCCACCCCTGTCCCCCAGGTCGCTCTGTGTCACCTTGCCCCCTTCACCTTGACAGCGTACGATTTTGCCGATGCCTACCCACCAAGCTGTTGGAATCGTTACAATGCGGAGGGCAGATCTTCCCTGCTTTCGGGCGGTCGGGTGGTCGCCGATTACGGCGTGATGACACGGGGTTCTGACGGAAAACGCAGATCCTATGCCATCGGCATACGTTCGGAGCAAGCTCAGGGAGCCAGCCAAGGAACCATTTCGATTGCCATTGATGGCGGGCTATACGCCGCCTTTGAAACTCAAGCCGCCGACCCCATCTCCTTTGTGGCAACCATCCACCGCACCTGGGATTGGATCTTTGAAAGCTGGCTTCCCGACAATGGTTATGTCCGCCGGGAAGGATTCGAGTTTGAAAGCTATGTAGAATCCAGCAGGCTCTATTCCGAAACGATCTATATCCCCATCAGGAAGGAGTAATACCATGGCAGAAATCATCAAAGTTTTTCGTGAGAATGTCCCAACCCTGAAATTCATCGGTAAAAAGTATGCGAATTTTGGCCATTGGGACGAATGGTGGGAACACGGCTGGTTCGATCTTTTGGAATCCACCATGGGCAGCATCGACACCATCCTGGCCCTGTGGGAAAACGGCGGCGGCTACCTGGGACTGGAACGCCGGGCGGAGGGCGAGCCCTTTGCTTACTACATCGGCATGCTGACCCCGGCGGACACCCCGGTCCCGGAGGGATTTGAAGCCATCCTCTTTGAAGGGTTGGACCTTGGCACCGTCTGGATCTATGGGGCAGAGGATGCGGTACACGACACCTCTGCCGCCCGGGGAAAAATCACCGATGCGGGCATGAAAATCTGGCAGGACAGGGATGGCGCCGTCTGGTCCTTCGAAAACTGCCTTTGTCCCCGGTTTACCACCCCGGATGAAACGGGAAATGTGATTCTCGATTATTGCTACTTCATCGAAAAAGAGTAAGTTCACCGCCGTGCAATTTCTTTTTGCACGGCGGGTTTCTTTTTCATTTGGGGGATGCGAAAATCCAAATTCTGTGGTACAATAGACCCAAATCACCAAAAGGAGCACCACATGACCAATCATCCGATCCTTGACGAATT
>JAFYNU010000523.1 GCA_017547975.1 Clostridia bacterium | reverse complement strand
CCCGTAACCTGATTCCTTACCTGACAGCCATTGAAAACGTCCAGATTCCCATGCTGATTTCCGGTAAACGCGAACGGAGAAAGCGTGCCAAGAAGCTTCTGGATATGGTGGGACTTTCCCATCGGTATAACAGCAAGCTGAATCAGCTTTCGGGTGGTGAACAACAGCGTGTGGCCATTGCCATTGCTTTGGCAAACGAACCGCACATCCTGTTGGCGGACGAGCCCACCGGTGCGGTGGACAACAAAACAGCCGATCTGATTTTCAACCTGTTCCGTACCATCAATAAGGAAATGGGTGTTACCATCATTGTTGTTACCCACGACAGAACCATTGCCCGAAAGGTGGACCGGGTTGTCAACATCAGGGACGGCCGTATTTCCAGCGAGCTGTTGCGCCAGGATGCATATGAGGAAGAGCTCAAACGCATTCAGGAAAACCGCGTGGTGGGTATCGAGGAAACCCATACCGAATACGCCGCAGTGGACCGCATCGGTCGTATGCAGATTCCGGCGGAGATCATGAAGCAAATCGGCCTGATGGGAAAAGGAAACGTTTCCCTGGAGGTGGATGGCGAAAAACTGATCATCACCGTTCCCGAAGAGGGGCAAAAGAAAAAGGTACACAGCTAAAAATCAGGATCCCGGTCAATCGATCGGGATCCTTTTTTAACCCAACGCGACAAAAGGACAGTCGAGGACGCCTGTCCCTACGGCTACGGGGAATGGAGATTACGCAGTGCAGGGTGAGGGGGGAAACGTAGATTTCCATTGGGAAATTGACAATTTCGGTCATCCGTGATAGAATAAACCGATTGCAGATACAAAGGAGACGCAAACAAGACCATGGAAAACCAGTACAAAAAGACACGCTTTGCCTGTTACCGGGGCTTTATTACCCAGGCCATCATTGTGAATTTGGCGCCCCTGTTTTTTGTAATATTCCGGGAAAAGTTTAATTTGAACTTTATCCAGATTGCCAATCTGACGGGAATCAACTTTGGCGCACAGATCATTGTGGATTTTCTGGGAGTCTTGTTTGTGGATCGCTTGGGTTATCGTCGGTGTCTTCTGTGGGCCCATGCTACCGCCTTTATGGGGCTGGTAGGACTTGGGGTGCTTCCCTTCCTTCTGCCTCCCTACGTGGGGCTGGTAATGGCTACGGTCGTTTACGCCATCGGCAGCGGCTTGATTGAGGTGCTGCTCAGCCCGGTGGTGGACAATTTGCCGGCGGAACCCGGTGGGGGAGCTATGGCGTTGCTCCATTCCTTCTATTCCTGGGGACAGATGGCTGTGGTTCTTTTGACCACCATCCTTATTCGCATCATTGGGGAAGACTTGTGGTTCCTGTTACCTGTACTTTGGTCACTATTGCCCCTGTATAACTATTTTTCCTTCCGTAAGGTTCCCATCATCGAACCGGAGCAAAAAACCAGCCTGGCGGAAATGAAGCGCCTTTTTGGCAATGGAATATTTTATCTTGCTATCCTGCTTATGATTTGCAGCGGGGCTTCCGAGCAGGTGATGAGTCAGTGGGCTTCTATGTTTGCCGAAAAGGGGATTGGAGTTTCGAAAATTTGGGGTGACATTCTAGGCCCCTGTTTCTTCGCCGTTACCATGGGGATTGGACGCACGGTATTTGGGGTTTTGGGAGACCGGGTCAATATGCGAAGGGTTATCATGCTGACCAGCCTGGGGGCTGTGGTATGCTACCTGGTGACGGTATTTGTGTCGGTCCCTGTTATAGCTTTGTTAGGATGTGCCATGACAGGATTTATGGTGAGCGCCATGTGGCCCGGCATGCTGGATCTTTCCAGCGCCCGCATCAAGGGCGGCACCGCCATGTTCGGACTTCTGGCGGTGGCTGGCGATATGGGGTGCTCAGGCGGCCCCATGCTGGCTGGTGTTATTTCTGATTTTGCGGAACAAAGCGGCCTTGCACAAGGATTTGGATTGACTGGAGAACAATTTGGTATGAAAGCCGGGATTCTGGCGGCAATCATATTCCCGGTTGTTATGTTCTTTGGAACCCTGTTGTTTAAGGAAAAGAAAGAATCATAAGAAATATAGATAAAACCCCACCGTTTTCGAAACGGTGGGGTTTTTTATGGGTCAAAATTACTTGGTACCGAAAATACGGTCGCCGGCATCGCCCAGACCAGGCAGAATGTAGCAGTTTTCGTTCAGGCACTTATCCAACTGACCGCAGTAAATGTGAACGTCGGGGTGAGCGGCATGGAGACGCTTGACACCTTCGGGGGCGGCGATGATGCAAAGGAACTTGATGTTGGTGCAACCGCGATCCTTGATGAACTGGATGGCAGCTTCGGCGGAACCGCCGGTGGCAAGCATGGGGTCAAGAACGTATACTTCGCGCTGATCGATGTTTTCGGGCAGCTTGCAGTAGTATTCATGGGGTTCGTGGGTTTCGTGGTCGCGATAAAGACCGATGTGACCAACCTTGGCGGAGGGAATCAAAGCATGAATGCCGTTGACCATACCGAGACCGGCACGCAGAATGGGGACGATTGCCATCTTCTTGCCCTTGAT
>JAFYNU010000522.1 GCA_017547975.1 Clostridia bacterium | reverse complement strand
AATACCACAACCTGAATCCAGGGGAAAGAGGTATGGATTTTCCGAATCATCTCAATGCCGTTCATGATAGGCATGTGCATATCACTGAGAACAAAATCCGGTTTGAATTCATGTACCTTTTGTAACCCCGCCAGGCCATGCTCGGCTAGCTCTATCTCACCAATTTCAAAGCGGCTCCAATCTGTATTCTTCAGTCTGTCCCGTACCGCCTTTTCGTCATCCACGATCAGCAATTTGTACATAGATTCCGCTCCTTACTTTGTCCATTACTTCATTTCTACAATCTTCTTATCCTTTATTATACCCCATTCCTGATTTTTCGTCAACCTATCCCTCGGTTCATTTCACAACAAAAAATGCCAGAAGCAAAAGCTTCTGGCATTTTTCAAAAGGATTTTAGCCCTTAAGACCGGAGGTAACCATACCTTCACGCAGATACTTCTGACCGAAGGTGTAAGCTACGATGGACGGGATAATGAACATAACTGCCATAGCCATTCTCAAGGGTTCCAAGACGGTGGAGGTGTTGGGGAACACGTAGTAACCGGTAGCCTGGAATGCGCCGGAGATCGGCCAGATTTCAGTGTTCAGGTAGAGGAACGGGAGGGTAACGTCGCCCCATGCATAGAGGAATTCCAGCATGAATACGGTGGCGATAACCGGCCCGGTGTTGGGAACGATGATAGACAGGATCGTGCGGGGCAGGGAAGCACCGTCGATGTTGGCGGATTCTTCCAGAGCCTTGGGGATGCCCTGCAGGAACTGCTTGTAGAGGAATATGTACGTCGGCTTACCGGCAAGACCAAGGATAAACCATACCCAGTAGGTGTTGTAGGTATCCAGCTGAATGAGAACGACGTACTGCGGGATCTGGGTAGCGATAACCGGAACCATCATCAGGGTGATAACGATGGAGAACAGGAAGTCCTTACCGGGAGCGCTGAGTCTGGCGAAAGCGTAAGCGAAGATGTAGTTCACAACAACGCCCAGGCCAACCGACAGAACAACGATGATCACCGAAGACAGAGCGAATCTGGCAAACGGGATACGGTTGATCGCGTAAACGTAGTTTTCGAAGTGAGGAGGAGTCGGCCAGTCAATAACCGGGGTGCTCTGCAACTCACGGATCGAGTTCAGGAAGGTGAAGTAGAAGGGAACCAGGAAGACCAGAGCCACGATGCAGGCGATGATGTAGAAGATGGTGGTCATGACGGTTCTCTTAGCGGGATTTTCAACCGGACGTACGCTCTGAAGAATCTTCATAGCGGCACGAACGGTCTGAGTGTTGTAGTAGTTGTAGATGTAGGAACCCACAATACCAGCAAGGATCAGAACCAGGGCGATAATGGTACCAACCGGAACCGGAACACACAGGCCGTACTGAACAGGAGTTTCGTATTCCTGAGTGGTGGTGTTGAGGTAACGGGAGGAGTAGTTGACCATGTAGGTGGCCAGGGTAACACCCAGGGAGAAGAAGCCAGCAACCTTAACGATGCGGCAACCGGTGTTCTGGATGGTATCCTTCTTGAAGTAGGTGAAAATGGTGCCGGCTGCCATTGCAATGTAAGCAAGGAAGAAACCGATGCACAGGATGGGAATGACGTCCGACAGAACGGCGGTGGCAGCTACTTCAGCATTGGTATACAACGACTTGATGTAGTCGTAACCGGGACGACGGGGGTCACAGATAGCACGAATCCCATTAGGATCCATGGAAAGGGTCAGGACCGACTTAGGACCACCAAAGAAGGTGTCGGTATATCCGAAGGGGCACAAAGCGCCCGGGAGGAACAGCAAAACCAGCAAAACAACCGGTGCTATTCTGGTCATCCATAAAGAGATCTTTTGCAAACCTATCAGCTCCTTTTCTTAATATTCGGTCAGTTGCCAGCCACAACAGCCTTCTGCTTCTTGACCTTCTTTTTCTTAACTTCGTTGCGAGCTTCGTTTTCGTTGAATACCCAGAAGTTACCGGTCCAGAAGACGACTCTGTTGGTGATCATGGAAGCGACGAAGAGAACCCAAACCATGGCCAGACCGAAGCCGAAGCGCTGGTTGGTAAAGATCTGCTGATAAATCTGAACAACGAAGGTGTAGTTGGGCTGGAAGGGAACGGTCAGCATGGTAGCACCAGCCAAGAAGACGGGCTGCTGATAGACCTGCCAGGCGTTGATCAGACCGGTTACGAGGTTGTAGAACAGGGTGGAGGAAATCATCGGAAGGGTGATGCTCCAGAAACGCTTGCCGGCGGTGGCACCGTCGATCATAGCGGATTCATAGAGTTCGTTGGAAATACCCTTCAGAGCCGACAGGTAGGTAAGAATACCACCGGCGGAACCCCAGGCAAGCATGATGTACAGAGCGTAACGGCAGCCGCTGTAGCCAAGCCAGTTGAAGGGTTCAACACCGAACCAACCGAGCATGACGTTGATAGCACCGTTGTTCTGGGCAAAAAGCATACGCCACATCAGACCGGTAGCAATAGCCGGGATGATGGAGGGGAAGTAGTAAACGGTACGGAAGAAACCGGAACCCTTGATGTTGGTGTTCAGGAGCATTGCCAGAGCAACACCCAGAACCAGGCCGACAGGTACGTAGAAGATGGAGATTTCCAGAGTGGTAACAAAGGAAGTCCAGGTCTGCGGGTCCTGAATGCAGCGCATGTAGGAGGAGAAACCGGAACCTTCGGGATCGTTGTAACCGGTGTAGTTGGTGAAGCTCATGATGAAGCCCCACATGAAGGGGTACAGGGTTACGATGCAGGCCAGGAGGTAGAAGGGACCAACCATACCGTAGAAGATGATGGCTTCTCTCTTCTGGGACTTGGTGAAGATGGTCTTCAGATACTTCGCACGGGTATCTTCTGCTTCAACCTGCTTTCTGTGTTTGAAGGTAAGCAGGACGCAAAGAAGACCGACCACAGCATACACGACGGCACCGGCATTGAAAGCGATGGTGCAATCGGGAAGCTTGGAAGAGGCAATGACGTAGAAAACGATGAAACCGACACCGGCGACCAAATTGCACCAAGCGGCAATATTGGCGACCTTGGCGGCTCCCTTTTCCTTACCAGAAACCTTCATGATGAAGGCAAGCAGGTTGGCTACCAGAACAGCCAGGAATACCACTACGCCAAAGGGCATGTAGTAGGTAACAAACGGAGCGCCAGCAATTTTGTTAACTGCCGGATAGATACCATCCATATTGTAGAACAATTCCATAAACGCCACGTTGGAGTTTACGCCATTGATCGATACAACAACAGGATTCAGTGCCGGCACAAAGATTGTGATAAGGCACAGCAGGGGAAGTGCCGTTATCACCCATAGCGTGGATGAGGCTTTTTTAAGCATTCTTCACTCTCTCCTTTTTTAATGCTTTGAACATAAAAAAGGAACGTTTCACCTGTGCGGGGTTCTGGTTCCTTTCTCGCGTTTCCACTCCTGCAAGTGGAAGGGGCATTGTGTAATATTGACGAAACGAAAATATGTACAAAATACCCCGCCCTGTTCATAGTCATAATTATAGACGATATCCCACGCATTGACAATGCAGTATTCTTGTGATTCTGTACAATTTTTTACGATCGGCACATACATCTGCATAAATCAGGGAGGTCCAATTTTGTATATTTGTACAAATTATGCACAGGGCAAAATCACCATACAAAACAATGGTTGCACTCTTGGTAAAGTTGTGATAAAATCACAATATCACGGAGAATGGGTGGAATGCTCCCTCCAAAATTAACATCCGTCAATATTCCAGGGATTTCCCATTCCTGCATTCCCTTTTTTCTCCTTTTTTCGTCAAATCCCCGGCATATCCGCCGCATTTATACATAATTCTCACTATTTAGAAGGAAGTGCTCGTTTTGCATACCAAAATTCTCAAGTTAACCCCCGCCGCCATCCGGGAAGCCGCCGAAATCATTCGTCAGGGAGATTTGTGCGCCATGCCCACCGAAACCGTCTACGGTCTGGCCGCCGACGGACTCAACCCCGAAGCCGCCAAAGAGATTTTCCGGGTAAAGGGCCGTCCCCAGGACAACCCTTTGATTCTGCATATTGCAAATCTTGACATGCTCTATCCGCTGGTTGTTATGACACCCGAAATGGAGGGGGTCATGATGGAGCTTGCGGACGTCTTCTGGCCCGGTCCCCTGACCATGGTTTTGCCCCGAAGTGCCCTGGTTCCCGACGTAATCACCGCCGGGGGTCCCACCGTGGCCATCCGAATGCCCGCCCACCCCGGCGCCAGAGCTTTGATTGAAGCCGCCGGGACCCCCATCGCCGCCCCCAGCGCCAACCTTTCGGGCCGCCCCAGTCCCACCACCCTGCGGGACTGCGCCGACGACCTGACAGGGCTGATTCCCATGATTCTGGACGGGGGAGACTGCGACGTGGGGGTAGAATCCACCGTGGTGGACCTGACCCGTTTCCCGTTGGACATTCTTCGGGCCGGCGGCGTAGGCAAGGAGGATCTTGAGGAAGCCCTCGGGTATCCGGTGGGTGACGTATCCGCCCCCAAAACCGGCGAAATTCTCCGTTCTCCCGGCATGAAATACAAGCACTACGCCCCCTCCACTCCCCTAACCGCCTTACTTGGTTCCGGAGAAGCCTCCGCCGCCTGGTTGGATGGGCAAAAGGGTCGTTT
>JAFYNU010000002.1 GCA_017547975.1 Clostridia bacterium | reverse complement strand
TCTGGAATTTCTCAGGACCCGGCTTTTCAACCCCCTGGGATTTTCAGAAGTAGCCTGGAGCAGCTGCCCGGACGGCTACCAGCTGGGGGGCGACTGTCTCTATACCACCACCCCCGATATGCTGAAGCTTGGCCTCCTCTTCCTCCAGGGCGGGGTATACGAAGGAAAGCGCTACCTTTCGGAGGAATTCGTGAGGTATGCCACCGAAAACAGCCTTGGCATGGCCAAGTGCGAGGAAAAGTCCCACGGTAAAACCGGCTCCAAGGGTCAAATCGTGGCATTTTGCCCCGGAACCCGCCGGGCATTGGCCATCCATTCCTACCAGATCGGAAGCTACGATTTCCGGGGCGCCGCCATCCGGGAGCTCCTGGAGCGGGAATAGGCATAACGCAGGAGGAAAATCTCATGCCAAAGGTCAAGCTCACCATCACCAAAAGCGATTGCCGTTGCGGTTATTTCCGGGCGGGCCAGGAATTCCTTGTGGAGGACCTGTGCCCTCCCCTGTGCCACGAATTGTGGAATATCATTTACCCCTACGTATTTGCTCTGCAAAACGGAGCCGACCTGGACCAGGACACCACCCGGGCAAAGGCATTTGACGCCATCTGCCCCGACCAGGGCCGGGTGGTCATCCACGGCGAAGTGGCAGAATAGCAAAAAAGCCGATGCGCCGGCCGAAAATTCGGCCAATACATCGGCTTTTTCTTTTTACATTCAGATATCGTAATCCACCGCCACGCTGGTTTCCCGGACGGCATGCATGTGCTTTTTCACCACGCTGACATGGTAAGGATGGCTCTGGTAGGAATCCAGGGCGGCCCTATCCTTCAGGGTGACCTGCAAAATCAGGTCGTAGGAGCGTTCGGAATGGAGAAAATCCACCCCAACCTCGATCCCCAGGATCTCCTCCACCTTGCCCTCCATGGAAAGCAGAACGGCCTTGGCTTCATTCAGGGCTTCCGGGGTGGGGTTTTTGAGCTTGAAGCAAACGATATGACGGATCATAGACTTACCTCCTTGAGCCAGGACAAAACCTCCTGGTGGCTGATGGGGACACTACCCGCTTCCTTGTATTCCTCCACCGGCAACCGAAGATCGGCTTCGGCGCCGTCGAAAAATGCCTTGTCGTAGACCAGGGTGGGACCCTCTCCCCGGAGGATACGGGCGGCAAAGTCCTTCTCGTCCCGAAGGGGATTTTCAAATCCGATGGCGCCAACCCCAGACCGGACGTTTTTCACGTCGTGAATATCCGACCCTGCGCTCATCACCTTACCAAACTTCTTCCCATAGGCCAGGGCCAAAAGATTGTCCCCGGGGCGGTTTGCTGTGTTCACCGCCTCGATCCCATCGGAATAACCCAGGGCCAGGTGGATTCCCTTGATATAGTCCCGGTCCCGGAAAGGGTGCGCCTGGAGCATGACGCCGCCGGCGGCGTGCACCTCCCGGTAAAGCTCCGCCCGGGTACAGTTTTTCATACCGGGGTAGCTCTTCAGCCATGCGTCATCCACGCCGTAAATCAGATATTCATCCCCGGCAAAGTGTTCTTCAATGCCGAAAAACACCTTGAAGCCCTGCTTTTCTCCCTCTTCTCTGGCATCATGGTAGCCCCGGCAATAGCCATCCACAAAGGCGTCCCAGGGCAGGGCTCGGTCCACGGCGGTGTTGCCATGGTAAAAATGGTCGGTGATGAAAATCCCGTCATAGCCCAGGTCCTGGTAGGCCTTGACGTATTCCCGGCCCTGGCTGCGCCCGCAAAGGCTGCCCTGGCAGGTATGTAAATGGGTCTCGTAGAGATACATAAACTTTCTTCCTTTACTCAATACCGCCGTAAACCTCTTCCCACAGATAGCGGTAGTAGTCGGTATCCAGAATGAGCTTGCCGGCTTCCATCTTGTCGGCGATCTCCTGGTTTTTCTGTTCCAGATACCATTCGGGCACCTTTTCTTCCTCCACCAGGTAGGTTATATCCCCGGAGTTACTGTCAAACT
>JAFYNU010000521.1 GCA_017547975.1 Clostridia bacterium | reverse complement strand
TGGCTGTGAGGTGTATCCCGACGATCCTGCACCTGAAAAAAAGGTGCTGAGATCTATGGAGGACGGCGAAGTATATAATTTGACGGCTTTTGATATGTGCGCCCATAACGGCACACACATCGACGCACCCTTTCATTTTATCAAAGGCGGAAAAACCGTGGACAAAATTGCCTTGGATGCCTTTGTGGGAATGGCTTATGTAGCCGAACATCATGGGACCGTCACCGGGGATGATGCTGCCGCAATCATGGAAAAAGCGAAAAAACAGAACCCGGAAGCGGCAAAAAGACTTTTGTTGAAAGGAGACGTCGAAGTCTCCCTGGAGGCGGCAAAGGTATTTGCCTCTTCCGATATGCGGCTTCTGGGAAATGAATCCCAGACGGTCGGACCGCAAAACGCACCGATGGCAGTGCATCTTGTTCTTTTGGGCGCGGAGGTTATCCTGCTGGAAGGAATTCGCTTGTCGGAGGTGCCGGAAGGTGTTTATTTTTTGAATGCTGCACCGCTGAATTTATCCGGTGCGGACGGTTCCCCATGCAGAGCGGTATTGGTGGATTTCGAGACGTAAATCCCGATTGGTCGAACTGCGGTTCTGAAATGAGGGGTATTCCAAAAAGAACCCCCGGGGGAGCCGCTTTTTGCAATTATATTGTTACGAAAACGGAAATACAAGGAGACGTGAGAATGGAATCTTTTCGACACGGTGAGTTTCATGAGTTTATCGATTGGTACGATACCGACGGCAATGTCATCAATGCAAGCGATGGCGGGATCCTCTATGCCGATGGCAAATATCACTGGTACGGGCAAGCCCTTCGGGATCTTCCCCAGAATGAGGACTTTCTCCTGCACGGCGGTGTCGGCACCGTGGGGGTCGTCATGTACGAATCGGAGGATCTGTATCATTGGAAATACGAAGGGGTGATTCTTGCCTGTTCCGAGGATCCGAATGACGAACGGTATGCGCCCATGCGCTTTGAACGCCCCAAAATCATCTATAATGAAAAAACCAAACAGTATGTATTGTGGTGTCATTACGTTCGGTATCCGGGCGGACATGGCTTTGGCGCCGGACAGGGAGAAGCGGGCGTTGCGGTTTGCGATACGGTGAACGGAACCTACCGCTGGATCGGAACCATGCGTCCCATCGATCCCAATGGCGTGGTAAGGGATTGCACGCTCTACAAGGATCGGGATGGCAGTGCGTATTTTGTATATGACCGTGATGTCAGCACCGATTCCGATGAGCTCAACCGCTGCCTCCATATCGTCAAGCTTACGGAGGATTATCTTTCCTGTACCTCGGAATATCGGCGGATCGATGCGGCATTCCGGCGGGAATCCCCGGCCATTACCTACAGGGACGGATATTATTATATGATCACCTCCGGGCTCACGGGGTGGCGCTATAATCAGGCAAAATATTTCCGCAGCCGCGAATTGCTCGGAGAATGGGAAGATATGGGGGACCCCTGTGTGGGGGACCTGGAACACACGACCTTCTGCACGCAAACCACAGCGATCTTTCCGGTGGAAGGGCGCAAAGACCTCCATATCCATATGGCAGAGCGGCATAACTATGAGCAGAGCTTTCTGCATTGCTCCTATGTTTGGCTGCCCATTCACTTTGGTAACGACAACACCCTGTCGATTTCTTACCGCAGGGAATGGAAAGTGGATGAAAGATAAAAGAATACTCCCCAAACAAAAAGGATCATCGGCAGATGATCCTTTTTTCGTATTTGTTTGCCGGGACATGCCGTTCTTACCGGCTCAAAAGCAGGTCCACCACGTCGGCCACTTCATCGCAGAGGATATCGGCCACGCCCAGGCCGGATACGGGGCCGCTTCGGATGGCGCAGCCGTGGTAAGCCCTCAGCATGGGGATATCATTGAGGTTATCTCCCACCGTCCAGATGTTGGCAAGGGGGACCTGCATCCTCTCGGCGTAGGTTTTCAGCCCTGCGGCCTTGTCGATCCCCACTCCGGTGATGTCCAGATATCTGCCGTTTTGGGCGGGGGACAGATATGCCCCAAACTCACGGCGCAGGACAGCCGCCGCGTGATCGGCCTCCTCCAGGGTTGCCCAATAGGCATTGGCGATGATCGCCTCGTCGTGGTCACCGAAATCGTCTTTTGGCAGATATACCGTATGCCCGTCGCGGCCGCCCTGGGGAAAGAGCATGGCAAAATCCATTCGTTCCCGTTCGAAGGAAAGTCCGCCGGCCACAAAGCCCAGTTCGAAATACCGGCGGATCAGGGCTTTTTCCAACGTGGTGTCCCCGTAGGGGGCATTGGCCCGGAAGGGGGCGGTGAAAATGGTCTCGCCTTTTCCGTCCATGCAGTGGGCGCCGTTTGCCACAATGTTGAAATCGGTTTCGCAGACAAGTCCCTTTGCCAGGATCTCCCGCCAGGAGGCGGCTTCCCGCCCGGTGACAACACCGAAAAGATGTCCCGCTTTACGGAATCTCCCGATGGCATCCAGGGTCCGTTGTCTGATTTTTCCGCCCTGGTTGAGGGTGCCGTCATACTCGGATGCAAGAATGTATGTCATAAGAATCTCTGTCCTTTCTTGCGGATTCCGGTTTTGCAAAACGGTTGTCTCATTCCACCCAGATAGGGCTTGTCCAGCCGAAGCGGCCGTCGGCAAGTTCGACACGCAAATAGTAGCTGTCGGAATCCTGTTCCTGGGTATAATCAAAAATCAGTTCGCGTTCGTAGGTAAAGGTCATGTAATTCCGGCAGTTTTTGACAAGCGTGACGGCTTTCAGGGGGACGTCCGCTTTTACGTCAAAAAAGATCCGCAGGTCGGGCTCCTCCGCCCGTTGGACGGTTTCGCCCATCCAATGCCCGTTGATCCGGAAGTCGATCTCCATACGGCCTCCCATCCGCCCTTCGGGCTTGCCGAGCATGTAGGCAAAGGTTCGTTTGGCCGAAAGCGCATCGAATATGGCATCACGGCTGTTTTCTTTGGCCCAAACCCCGGTCACGCCGGGATACATGGCCGGGTAACCAAGGGCTTCGTGATACAATCCGTTTTTGCCGTTGTGATCATCGCTTCCACCGATACAGCCGATCTTGGCTCCCTTGCGCAGGGCATCCTGATAAAAACCACCCTCGCAGGCAGAGGAACTGCAGAATCCGGGATTGCCCATATACTCGGCGGGATCTCCCCGGGAAATGATTTCCATGAGAGAGGGGATCCGATCGTTGTCGAGTCGGATAAAATCCCCGCCGGCAGAAAAAGAATAGGTGTCGTGGGGGACCGGGAGGATATCGGGGTCGGCAAGTACCCGGCGGTAGCCTGCTTCGGTGAATTCTCCCGGGTGTTGATCCAATACCATTTCGGCATCGTCGCTGCGGAAATAGAGCACCATGTTGCTGAAAAAGGGATAGGAATCCCGTTCGTAGGCAAGGATCGTGGTAAAGGTTCCCTCGTCGTAGTACTCCCGGACTTTACGCTTGATCTGCTCCCATTTGGAATGTTCGCCGCCGTGCCAAAGGGTCGGTTTGCCGACGCCGCCGTGGTCATGATCGGTCAGGGCGGCAAAATCCAGATGGGCGTTGTCCCGGATATTTTGAAAATAGAAGTCGATATCGACTCCGCCGTCGGAGAGCAGGGTATGCCCGTGCAGCTCACCGGTAAAAGCCTTCAAATCGGGGGCGGGAGGATCGAACTGACGGTTCGCAGAGTTCAATTCGGAATACAGCGCCTGTTTATCCTCCGAGATGGGCCCGTAAACAACGTCGGTGAAGGCCCGGCAGCGGCCGGGTGTATCATAGCGTCTTGACTTATATTTGTCGGGATGCTGCATGATGATCTTCCTTTCATCGAATGGCCCGGGACAGAATGTCATCCTGTACGTCGGGGGCAAGGGAGGTGAACTTGGCGCTGTAACCGCACACCCGCACCGTCAGGTTGGGGTGCGCTTCCGGATGGATACGGGCATCCTGGAGTTCCTCGCGGCTCAAAAGATTGAACTGCAGGGAGGAGCCCTCCATCTGGAGGAAGGCCTGCATGATGGCCACCAGGTTCCGTTCGTTCTCGGGGGAGGGGGCCAGGTTGGGAAGGGTCAGTTCGGCGCAGAAGGAGTCGGCATAGCGGGTAAAGTCGATGGGGCCAAGGCTGCCCACCAGATCCAAGGGAGAGGTCTGGATGAATTCGCTGGGGGAAACACCCCGGGAAAGGGGTTCGCCGGCAAGTCTTCCGTCGGGGGTGGCACCGATCACGGCGCCCAGCCGGCGGTAGATGTCGTGGGGGTAGAAGGCGGGCATGTACTTGCCGCCCCGGGCATTGGTTTGACCCGAACAGGTGGAAATATCGCCAAGCACCCTGGCGGAAAATTCGTTCATGACAGGGTCGTTGGTACCGTGTTTGGGAAGCTCCCGCAGGATCTTGTGGCGAAGGTCTTCCGCATTTTCAAAATTCGATGCCAGAACGGCCAGGTATTCCTCCCGGGTCAGGGTCTTCTTTTCGAACAGCAGTTCCTTGATGGCATAGAGGGAG
>JAFYNU010000044.1 GCA_017547975.1 Clostridia bacterium | reverse complement strand
GGCGGCAGTGATTACGGTGGGAAACTGCGGGGTTTTCCTTTTGGCAACCGCCCACGCACCGGATAAAGAATCACTATCCCGCCGTCCCATATACCGGGAAATCCTGGAAACAAAAATATTCCAACGACTCATCCGTATTGATATTACCGATGGGGTACGCCGATATTACACCGAAGTACTGTGAAGGCCGCCGGAGCAACTTTCATTCTGCTTGGCACCATCCTTTGGGTGTTTTCCCGCCGCCTGGAAGGAACGCAAAAACTTACCCTTCACAAAGAGGCCATTCGCTTTCTGGAGTTCGCCCGAAACAGGATTGCCCTATGCGGAATGCCCCTTCCGGATATACTTTCAGATTATCATGGCCGCTATCCGGAAAGCAGAATTCTTTTGTCGTCCCCACTCCTTGAGGACTATTTTTCGGGGGCAGGGGAGTCCGGCACGGAAGGAGAGCTTCGCCGGGTGGATTATCATCTATCCCGCTTGATGGATGCTCTTCCCACGATGGAGCAGGAACTTCGCCAGAAGAATCAACTTCTGATTTCCCTTTCCTTACCTGCGGCACTGATCGTCATTTTGCTTTTCCTATAACTCCAAAGAAACGAGGACAAAACGCATGGGGTAGAATTCATCTTCAAGATTGCCGCTATCGGAATCGTGGTAGCCATCCTGAATCAGGTTTTGATTCGCTCCGGGCGGGAAGATCAGGCTTTGATGACCACCCTTGCGGGACTGATCGTGGTGTTATTCATGCTGATCGACCAAATCAGTGCCCTGTTTGACAAGATTCAAAGCATGCTGGGCCTATGATATGGAAAATCTTTTTCGGGTAGCAGGGCTCGCCCTGATCGGGTGTTTTCTCATTCTCCTTCTCAAGAAAGATCTTCCGGTATATTCATTTTTGCTTGGGTGCGGTATTGCCGGAGTCATTCTGGTTTATCTCATTACCATTTTGGAGGAAGCCCGCCGGGAAGTTACCACTTGGCTTTCCGATTGGTCGGTAGATGGAACCCTGGTGCTTTGCCTCTTCAAGGTCTGCTTAACGTCGATGGTCACCCGTATCGCATCCGAGCTTTGTCGTGATGCGGGACAAGGCTCCCTGGCTTATCTGACCGAGCTCTTTGGTACACTGTCTGCCTTGATCATGGCACTTCCGGTATTTCGTTCCCTGCTGAAAACGGTTGTGGGGTTATTCTAATGAAAAAAGCAATCCGGCTCCTTTTCTTTATGCTGTTGCTTACAGTTCCTGTTTTTGCCGCAGAAGACGCTTCTGCCTGGACCGAAGAGCTTTCGGTTTTGTTTTCCGATGCTATGGAGGAGGTAAAACCCGCCGCAAAAGAAGCCGCAGAATCCGCAGTAAAGCTCCTTGGTGTTGCGCTTATCACAGGGGTAGCACATTCCTTCTCGGATAACAAAGAAGGCGTTATGGCGGTCATACGGGCCTTTGGCGTATCCGCTGCTCTGATACTGACGATTGGAGATGCAAAAGGTTTTGTAAACTCGGTCAGCAGTATTACCGACGACATGTTGGTGGTTCTGCAAACCAGTCTGCCAACGTTGACTTCGGTTTCGGCCATCTCGGGCGGAAGTACCTCAGCAGTAACCTC
>JAFYNU010000043.1 GCA_017547975.1 Clostridia bacterium | reverse complement strand
GCCCCCGGGGAGGAACAGGTGATCCTTACCGGCAACGCCACCGAAGCCCTGAACCTGGCCATCAAGGGCATGGCGGGGGAGGGAAGTAAGGTTCTGATCTCGGGGTATGAGCATAACGCCGTCACCCGCCCCCTTCACGCCCTGAAGGGCCGGGGGGTGAAAACCCGGGTGGTGGAAAGTCCTCTTTTCGACCGGGATACCTTTTTGCGGAATTTCAGGGCCGCCCTGTGGGAAAAGCCGGATCTGGCAGTTCTCACCTGCGTTTCCAACGCCTACGGGTGGATTCTGCCCTTTCGGGAGGTGACGGAGCTTTGCCGCCGGGCGGGGGTACCCCTGATCCTGGATGCCTCCCAGGCGGCGGGGCATATTCCGGTAAAGCTGGATCCCGGGGTGGCCTTTTTGGCCGCCGCCGGACACAAGGGTCTCTTTGGCCCCGGCGGTACCGGGCTTTTGATTGCCAATGGGGAATATACCCTGCCCACCCTGATGGAAGGGGGGACAGGGCACGATTCCCGGAACCCCGAAATGCCGAAACTTCCCCCGGAACG
This sequence comes from Clostridia bacterium, assembly GCA_017547975.1. Classification (GTDB taxonomy): domain Bacteria; phylum Bacillota; class Clostridia; order Oscillospirales; family QAMX01; genus RUG11797. The sequence continues at coordinate 2,491 of JAFYNU010000043.1, read as the reverse complement.
CTACGAAGCCGGAACCCCCAACCTGCCCGGGGCGGCGGGGCTTTTGGCGGGGATCGAATTTGTGGAATCGGTGGGGCTTCAAAAAATCCGAAACCACGAAATGGAACTGCTGGCCCGTCTTCGGGAGGGGCTTTGGCGGATTCCGGGGATCATCACCTACGCATCCCGCCACCCGGACCGGCAGACCGGGGTACTTTCCTTCAACGTCCGGGGATTGGATCCGGAGGAATTGACCGACCGCATGGGAAATGCCGGGGTGGTATTGCGGGGGGGACTTCATTGCGCGCCCGTGGCCCACGATTCGGCGGGGAACCCCGGGGGGACGGTTCGTGTCAGTCCTTCGGTTTTCAACCGGAGGGAAGAAATCGATGAATTTCTTGCGAGACTGCGGGGTGCAATAAAAACCTGAAAATCCACGGAAAAACCCGATGAAAAAGGGTTTACAAGGGTGCTCCGCTGTGTTAAAATATTGCTATGAATACGCAAATGTGAAAGGGGTTGGTGTTGCTTGGAAGAACTCAAAGCTACCCTTTATAATACCGTTGGTTTGATCCAGATTGCCGACGTCGTGGACGTTTTGATCATGACGTTTTTGCTTTATTACGTTTTTACCCTGCTGCGGGAAACCAGTGCAGGCCAGGTCATCAAGGCCATTGTTTTCATCATCGTGTTTGCCCAGGTGACCAAATGGCTGAACCTTTACGTTACCAACTTTGTCTTCGACCTGATGATTCAGGTCGGTGGTATCGCTCTTGTGGTGGTGTTCCAGCCCGAATTGCGCCGGCTGTTGACCCGATTGGGTTCCACCCGGGCCAAGGAGCTTTTGGCTATCGACCGGGAAAGCGGCAAGAGTGGGTTTGAAAGCTACCTTGCCATCATCCTGAAGGCCACCTACGACCTGTCGGCCACCCAAACCGGTGCCCTTATGGTGTTTGAACGCTCCACCAGCCTGGGTGAAATTGCCGCCACCGGCACCACCGTGGATGCGGAGCTTTCCATCGAACTGATCAAAAATATCTTCTATCCCAAGGCACCCCTGCACGACGGGGCCGCCATTATCCGGGATTTCCGCATTCAGGCGGCGGGGTGCGTTCTGCCCCTTTCCTCCAACGTGGGTCTCAGCAAGGACCTGGGTACCCGTCACAAGGCCGGTACCGGCGTCAGCGAAGTCAGCGACGCGGTGGTGGTGATTGTTTCGGAGGAAACCGGTGCGGTATCCTGCGCCATTGGCGGTATGCTGAAACGTCACCTTTCCAAGGAAACCCTGGAAAAGCTTCTGTATAACGAACTGGCTCCCCGTTCCGAACTCAAAAAGAGAAGCAAACTTGCGGAAAGGAAGGCCTGAACAATATGAGACGAGCAAGATTTAATATTGTCACCTTTATTTTCGCCCTGTTTGTGGCGGTGTTCCTGTGGGTTTACGTTATGGGTATCCAGGACCCGGTCATCAGCGATACCTTCTACAACGTGGAGGTCAACTTTGTGGGGGCCGATGCCCTGAAGGAAAACAACCAGTTTACCGTTATGGAAAAGCTGAATACGTCGGTTTCGGTGCGGCTTTCCGGCAAACGCAGTGATATCATGAAGGTGGAACCGGAAGATATTTACGTGGAAGCCGACCTGTCCAAAATCGAGGCGGTGGGGACCAATTCGGTGCAGTGTACCGTAACCCCTCCCGACTGCGCCCTGACGGTGGAAAACCTGTCCTCGGTGCGGGCCATTGTCATTGTGGATATCCGGGATACCAAGGCCATTCCGGTGCGCCTGGTGTACAGCACCGACCTGGAAGAAAATGAGATCGTGGGCGACCGAATTCTTTCCCCCGAAGTGATCACCATCACCGGGGCCCAAAGTGAGCTGGATGCCATTGAGTTTGCCTACGTCAAGGTGGAAGAACCGGTAACGGATTCCTATTACGAAGAGCTTCCCTATATACTCACCGATTCCTCCGGGAACATGGTGGAACCGGAATACGTGGTCAGCTCCACCGACAAGGTGAATGTGACCATCCCCATCCTGGTGCAAAAGACCATTCCTTTGAACGTACACGTGCTGGAAGGGGGCGGTCTGACCGCTGATAACGTGGAAATTGATATCAACCCCAAGCAGGTTACCGTGGCCGGCGAACGGTCGGCGATGGATGGTATGACCGAGCTTGTGATTGGCGTAATCGATTTGGCAAATCTGGAAAGCAGTACCACCTCCACCGAAATGATAGACCTGGGCGAGGGCTTGACCAATATGTCCCAGGTGACCAGCGCCACGGTGAAATACACCCTGGTGAACGTTTCGGAAAAGACCATGATCATACCCACCAGCAATATTTCGGTGATCAATGCGCCCGAGGGACTCCTGGTAAACGTGGCTGAAAGCGATATCCAGGTGAAGCTCAAGGGCGGTAACGCCGTGCTTTCGGGCGTGAAGGAAGAAAACATCCACATGGTGGTGGACCTGAAGGGGATCACCACGGTGGGTAAGTATAGTGTGGAAG
>JAFYNU010000520.1 GCA_017547975.1 Clostridia bacterium | reverse complement strand
GTGGTGGATGGGGATCTTTCTGTCCTACCCTCCCCGGGTGAATTTTTGGTTGTCGTCCCCTGCAGTGGTTCGGTACAGCCCGATATTTTAACCGCTTGTCATGGTTTTTCGCGGGTGGCGCTCTTTGCCTCATACGTGGAGGGCAATTTCGATCTTTCCCTGACCGACCGTTTTCTTTCCCGCAATGCGGGTCCCACCCTGATGGACGTTTACGCCGTTTTGAAGCGTACCCGAGCGGTCCGGCTTTTGAAAACCACCGGCGCTTTGCAGACCTATCTGCAAGCAGAGGATGCGGCAAGCAGAATTCGCAACGCCCGCATCGCCCTGGTGGAAAAACCGGAGCCGTGGGTCATCAGCGTCCCCCGGGATTTTTCCCTTTACCAAAAACGACTCGGCGTGGACATTCTTTCCATCCCCCACGACGAACTGTTGGGGCGTTATCGGGGGGTAACCCACCGGGATGCCCAAAAGATCTACGCCTATTTCAAAGAGGGAGCAACCGAAATTTGCGAGCCCACCGACCCGGATATACAAAATGCCTCCCGTATGGCGGTTGCCATGCTTCAACTCCTGGCGGATTATCATTGCGACGGCATGGCTGTGGCTTGCTTCGACCTGATCAAACGCGCAGGGATCAATCCCTGCCTGGGCGTCAGCTATATCAACGGAGAGACCCCATATTTTGCCGCCTGCGAGGGGGACGTGGACAGCGCCGTGACCATGCTGTTTCTGCGCGCCCTCTCCTGTCCGGCCCCCTGGATGGCGAATCCCAGCCTGCAGCCCGACGATTCGGTTAATTTTGCCCACTGCACCGCCCCCATTTGCGGAAACCCTTTCCGCCTTCGCAATCACCACGAAACCGGCATCGGTGCTTCCCCCCAGGTGGAATACTCGGTCGGTCTCCCCCTGACCCTGTGCCGTTACGGCGGACAGGAGCACGCCTTAACCCTTCAGCGAGGGCGAAGCATCCCGGGCCGTTACGAGCCCAACTGCCGCACCCAGCTTCGGGTTCAGCTGGAAAATCCCACCCACTATTTGAATACCGTGTTGGGGTGCCACCAGGTTTTGACCTTTGACGACAATCTGCCTTTGATCACCGAACTTGCCTCCATTTTGGGCATACCGGTTATATAATTCGGGATTGCAATTTGACAAAAAGCCTTTTGATTACGCATTCACTCATTTCTGTGTCAACAGGGATCAGGAGGAATCTTATGAAGCATTACGGTACCACACTCAAAAAAGAGCTCTTTTGGGACATGAGCATTGCCGAACATACCGATGGCATGCGGCTTTTGATGCACCGCCCGGTGCGAAAGGGTACCGCCCTCACCTGCGACATGCCCTGGGAGGGGGAACTCTGTAATTATGCCAAAATTTTCCATGACGGTGAAAAATACCGTTTTTACTACCGCGGATCCGGGTATACCGACGGATTTGGTTCTGCAAACCACCACAGCGTGTGGTGCGTCGCCTACTCCTACGACGGAAAAAGCTTCTTCCGTCCCGACCTCGGCATTTTTGAGTACGAGGGCAGCACCCACAACAACATCGTCATGAAGATCGACACCTTCCACCTGGACAACTTCTCCATCACCTACGACGCCAATCCCGCTTGCCCGGCCCGGGAGCGCTACAAAGCCTTCACCGGAGAATGGTGTCCCCCCAACCATCGACTCCATTATTACGTCAGTGCCGACGGGCTGCATTTCGAAGAGGTCGCCCCCCTGACCACCACAGGCAACTTCGACTCGCTGAATCTCTGCTTTTGGGATTCCCGCAAGTCCTGCTACAGCCTGTACCTGCGGGGACTGCACGATGCCGACCCGGCCTGGAAAATCCCCCACGAAAAGGAAACCTGGGTACGGGACGTGCGGGTCTCCTACTCTGCCGACATGAAGGAGTGGACCACCCCCAAGCCGTTGGATTACGGGGAGGACAAGGTGGAATTCCAGCTATATACCAACAACGTCATGGCCTATCCCGAAACCGACCTCTATCTTGCCATGCCCACCCGCTACATCGACCGGGCCCTCGACCTTCACAATTTCGCCTATCTGGCAGACCATGCCGGCACCCGCTGCAAAGCCCTGGACGGCATGGTGGAACAACGCCTGGGCACCGCCATCACCGACACCCTGCTGATGACCTCCCTGGATGGCGAACACTTCCGTCGCAGCCGGGAAGCCTTTTACACCCCCGGTCCCCAATCCCCCGACAACTGGAACTACGGGGACGGCTTCTTTGCCGCCGGAATGGCGGAAAGCCCCTCCGACTTTGCGGGAGAAGACAGCGAGCTTTCCCTCTACGTTTGCAAGTCCCCCAAGTACAAGGAAGCATCCTTCGAGCGCTACACCATCCGCAAGGACGGTTTCTTCTCCTTCCGGGCCGATTATCCCGAAGGGGTCATGGTAACCAAACCCTTCACCTTCACCGATTTTTCCTCCCTCCATTTCAATTTTGCCACCTCCGCCGTGGGTTACCTGCGTGTCGAGATTTTGGACGAGGATAACACCCCCCTGGCAGGATACGACTCCGGCCGTCTGTTTGGGGACAGCACCGACCGCCCCTGCAACTTTGCCGAGCCCCTTGCCGCACTTGCCGGCAAACCCATTCGTCTTCGCATCACCCTGTGCGATGCCGACGTCTATTCCTTCTTCTTTGCATAATTTATACGAAAGACGGTGACCAGCATGTCAGCTACACATTCCTACTATCTTTACATCCCTCACGACGGAGTGGAACTCTTCACCGTGGTAGTGCTCCCCCAAAAGGAGGGCAAGTTTCCCACAGTGATCATGCGTAACCCCTACGTAGATTTCTTCCAGGACATGGCTGAAGATGCCATTCTTTCGGCCACCACCGACTACGTAGCCCCCTTCACCCAGGCGGGATACGCCCTGGTGTTCCAGCATTGCCGGGGTCGCGGCAAAAGCGGCGGCGACTGCATCCCCTTCCTATACGAGCGCACCGACGGGCTCCATCTGCAGGATTGGATTCGATCCCAACCCTTCTATAACGGGGAGCTTTTCCCGGTGGGGGGCAGTTACACCTCCGCCGTGCACTACGAAACCATGCCTTTTGCCCCCGACGTGAAGGGCGCGGTATTGGAGATCATGGACGTTGGCCACTACAACCGCAGTTACCGAAACGGCTTCTTCAAGATCGGTTTGGCGGGCGGCTGGTACGTGGATATGTACAAACACAAGACCATGCCCAAAAAGAACTATGCGCCGGAGTCCTTCAACCTCCTTCCCCTGACCGATTTTTGCAAAACCGTGTTCGGAGAACCTGCCAAGGACTTTGAAGATATTTTGATGAATCCCGATCCCACCGCTCCCTATTGGTCCCAACACAAGGGAATTGGGGATATGCAGGCTTTGGCAGAGGCCAACATCCCCATTCTTTTTGTAACCGGTTTCTACGACATTTTCACCGGCGGCATTTTCGATATGTGGCCGGCGCTCGCCCCCGAGACCCGGGAGAAGTGTGCGCTTTTGGTGCACCCCTACGATCATGGCAATGACGCCGCAGGTCAGCCCATCCAATTTGAGCATGGTTCCACCGCCGAAGTGTTCGGCAACTACCAGGTGAAGTGGCTGGACTACGTCCGGGGCAAGGGAGAAGCCCCTGTTTTGCCCGGAAAGGTCACCTACCACAAGCTCTTTGCCGGAGAGTGGGTCACCGAACCCATTCTGGAAACCCCGGATACCAACATGACCTACCCCCTGGGAGACGGGGAAAAGACCTACGTTTACAACCCCTTCGCCCCCGCAAGCTTCCAGGGCGGGCTTTCCACCAATTTTGGCGGTGCCGCCTGGCAGGGGGATGCCGACCCCCGGTACGATATCATCAGCTATACCCTGCCCGCTTTCACCCAGGACACCTATATCAAGGGTAAAATGAGCCTGAATCTGCGGGTCAGGAGCGATTGCGAGGATACCTGCTTCTACGTGCGCGTCAGCCTGTTGAAAGAAGGCGGTGCCTACAGCCTGCGGGACGACATTCAGCAAATATCCAATATTTGCTCCGACTACCGCCCCGGCGAGGAAGTCACCCTCCCCTTCTCCTTCGACGAGCACGCCCTGGTGGCAAAAGCCGGGGAAGCCCTGCGGGTGGATATTTCCTCCTCCGCCTTCCCCCTGTATGTACGCCACACCAACCAAAAGGGCCCCTATTACGCCCAGACCACCGCCAAAGTGGCCCACAATACCGTCATCGCCTCCGAATCCACGCTGGTGGTTCCCATTGCATGATGGTTTTCCCGACGGGGTTTCCCCGTCGGGATTTTGATTGACAAAATTCCCGAGAACCGCTACAATAGCCTTGGAAGGAAGTGTTTTTTTATGAGCGAAAACAATCTGCTTTTATACAGCATCATGCCCCTGAACCTGGAGCACCTGGACGAAATTTGCCAGGACATTAAAGAACAATACGAAAAGGGTATCACCACCTGCGCCCTGTTTTCCATGACGCTTGTGCCCGAAGGAAATCCCCCGGCAGACAAAGCCAAGGATCTTTCGGCAAAATACTGCCTGTTCCGGGACAAGCTCCATGCCATGGGAGTTCCCAACGGCGTTTTGGTGCAGGCCACCATCGGCCATGGTTGGACCCTGGGGGAAATGTTCCCCTACCAGCGCTACGTGGGCTTCCGGGATGGGGTTGCCACCAACACCGCCTGTCCCTTCGACCCGGGATTCCGGGATTACATCCAGGATGCCTTGACCACCATCGCCTCCTGCCGCCCCGACCACATTATGATCGACGACGACTTCCGGCTGATGTTCCGGGCCGGCGGCGGTTGCGCCTGCCCCCTGCACATGGAGCGCTTCAATCAATTGGCGAACGCCGATCTATCCCGGGAAGAACTGTGGAGCATTGTAAACCAGGATTCCACACATTCCAAAAAGGACGAATACACCCGCCTGATGGTGGAAAGCCAGCGGCAGTCGCTGGT
>JAFYNU010000519.1 GCA_017547975.1 Clostridia bacterium | reverse complement strand
CCGCGGGACTTGAGTTCCACGTTCAATGCTCGGCTATAGCTCAAAACAAAAGCCTTGGTGGCGGCATAGATGTTGATCCAGGGAACCGGCTGGAAGGAGGACAGAGAACCAAACTGATAGATTTCGCCCCCGCGCTCCATGTAAGGGAGACACACGTGTGTTACACCCACAAGACCGCGGGCATTCAGATCGATCATGGCATACTGATCGGCAAGGGACGTGTTTACCGCATCCTTAAAGATGCCGAAACCGCTGGCATTGACCAAAATCTTTAAATTTGGCTTGTTTTCGGCAAGCAGGTTGGCGATTTCACCAATACTTTCGGTTTTGGAAAGATCTGCAGAAATTAGTTTACAGGGTGTCTTCAGGGAATCGGCAAGCTCCTTCAGTCTTTCACTGCGGCGGGAAACCAACCAAAGCTCATCGAGACCCATGGAATCGATACGGCGTACGAATTCCTGACCCATGCCTGAAGATGCACCTGTGATCAATGCGATGGTCATGGTATACTCCTCCTTATTGTATTTGGAATGTGATATTGTTTTCGGCCGCATAATAAGCGGCTATTGAGCCGGATTTTCCGTAAATGACAAGGGTATCCGACGTGTTTTCAAATGCGGCCCCGCCGATATGGGTGACGGTAGCGGGCACCTCGGCCCGACGGAGAGAACTGCATCCAAAAAAGCTGTGGGAAGCAACGTCGTTAAAGCCATCTGCCAGGCGAACGGTAGTTAGCTTTTGAGAATGCGCAAAGGCATATTCACCGAGCACAACCCCACGGGGAAGCATGGCAGAGGACAGCGAATCGCTGTATGCGAAGGCGTAATCTCCCGCTTGTAGCTGGCATCCATCCCCCAGTACAAGCTGTCCGACATTTTGAAAACAGCCGTTCCCGGCTTGTATTTTGACCATGTTTCCGATGGTTAGAGATAAGGTGGCACTATAACCAACGAAGCAGCGATTCCCTGCCTGAACAACGGAATTGCCGTTCAAGGTAATCATTTTGAAGTTGACAGCCGATTCGTCACCTAAGGTCAAGGAAGTATCGTTTTCTGCCGTCAGCATGCCGGTACTGCCGAACGCATGCAGACTTTTTTCACCAAGTTCAACCTTGGAGCCGACATCCATCATCAGGACGGCTACACTGCCAAGGCAGGAGGTACCTCCGGTTAGGGATGCTCCGTTTCCCAGATTTAGCCGGCATCCGGCTTCGCTTCGGGAAAGGCAGTAGTCTCCCATGATAAGGGATGCATTTTCCATCAGATCCACAGTATCGAAAGCCATGAAGCTGTAATTGCCGGCTTGAACAGAGGCACTGTTTTCCAAAATCATGCCATCTGCTTGACCGAAGGAATGATCGCCCGCAAGTAAGGAGGCTCCTTCGGAAAGATAAAGATTACCCGCTTCAACGAAGGAGTTGCCTTCGACTGAGAGCGAGGCATTTTTCCCAAGGGAAAGAGACCCGGTTTTGAGAAAGCTCTGTCTTCCGATGGATACACGGCTGTTATCCAAAAACATGATGTAGAGGGGATCCTGATTGCCGTTCATGACGGCGTCTCCGAAGGAAACTTCACTCCCCTCGGTAACCTGAATGGCAAGCAGTTTCGGGCAATCGGTGAAGCAAGATTCCCCGATGGTGATGCTTTTGCCCCGAAACACCAGCTCAGTCAATTCCGGCATCGATACAATGCTCCGCTGATCAAAAGATAAGCATGAACCATCTTCGGTCCGCAGGGAACGAAGATTTGGACTCATCAGATAACTGACGCGGGTGACCGGAATATCCTGAAAGTAGGCAGGGATGGTTAATTCCAATGCATCGGAACCCTCGTCGGTAAGTCCGGTGATCATCCAGCCATCTTCCGTCTTCTCCATGGTAAATAACGCATGATTGGCCGTTTCGGCATCTGCTTCTGAATCGACAGGAATGCTTTCGCTTTCTTCTTCACCGATGGGAACTGTTGTTGTTTTCTGTCCGCAGGAAACGAAAGAAAGAACGGCAAAAAGCAAAAACACAAATGATAGATATTTGAATTTACTCAATTCCATAGAATCTTTTTGCATTTTCATGGGTGATTTGCAGGATCTCTTCTACCGTAACCCCTTTGATCTCAGCCATCCGGGTGGCGGTGTCGATGACCCTTCTGGAATCATTTCGTTTGGATCGATTTGGAACAGGCGTCAGGTAAGGAGCATCGGTTTCGATCATCAGCCGATCCAAAGGTACCGCCGCCAGGGCTTCCAGTGGTTTCCGGGCATTTTTGAAGGTAATTACACCGGTGAAGGAAATGAGCCATCCCCGGGGGATCAGATACTTGACCCCTTCGGCGCT
>JAFYNU010000518.1 GCA_017547975.1 Clostridia bacterium | reverse complement strand
ATAACAAATTTGTGAATAACGTAGAATTGCCTATTTCATTTCAAGCATAAATATAGTATACTATAATCAGATCAAAAAAGAAAGGGGTCTACAAAAATGAAAGACATGATTGTCAAACTCAATTCCATCAACGACGTGAAGGATTTCGTCAACCTCTCTGTAGCCAGCCCCTGTGAGATCTATCTCATTTCTGGCCGCTACATTGTGGACGGTAAGTCCATTATGGGTGTTTTCTCCCTGGATCTTGCCAACAATATCCGTGTGGAAGCCCATGGGGATACCGCCGATGCCTACTACGAAAGCATCAAACACTTTGCCGTGGAAGCATAAGCCGTGGCAGGAGGGAAACCTCCGCAAATAAGGAATAAATAGAGCAGTCTTTTCGTATAGTAGCCTTGTATTGCGAGGTGACGGTATGAAGAGACTGCTTTTTTGTTTGGTTATATCTGCCTGTTTCCTGGGTATGATCCCGGTTTCTGCAACGGTGCCGGAGGTGCCGGAGAATGCTGCCAAGGCGTATATTCTGGTGGAAAATGCCACGGGAAATGTGCTTTGTGAAAAGAATCCCCATGGCAGGTATGCACCGGCCAGTGTTACCAAGATCATGACGTTGCTTTTGGTTGCCGAAGCAGTGGATAGCGGGCAGTATTCCCTGGAGGATGTGGTCACCGCCAGTGAGCATGCCTCCGGTATGGGGGGATCCCAAATCTGGCTGGAGCCGGGGGAAACCATGACGGTGGGGGATCTGATCAAGACGGTGGCGGTGGTTTCCGCCAACGATTCGGCGGTGGCTCTGGCGGAATATACCGCAGGGAGTGAGACCGCCTTTGTGGAGGCCATGAACGCCAAGGCGGCCTATCTTGGTATGACAGACACCCACTTCGAAAACTGTACCGGCCTGGAAGCAGAGGGACACCTCACCAGCGCCAACGACATTGCCGTCATGGCCCGGGAGCTTATCAAGCACGACTGGATCTTCAACTATACCACCATCTGGACCGATTCGATCCGAAACGGGGAGTCAGAGCTGACCAATACCAATAAGTTGGTAAAAAGCTACCCGGGAATCACCGGACTCAAAACCGGGTATACCCAAACGGCAAAGTATTGCCTGGCGGCCACGGCGCGGCGGGATGGAATGGATTTGATTGCCGTAACGCTGGGGGGTGAAACCAGCACTCTCCGATTTGAAGCGGCAACGAGCCTTCTGAATTATGGATTTGCCAACTATCAGGTGGTGGATCTTTTGGCGGAGGATGGAGCGATTCCCGAATGTTTGCCGGTGATCAATGGGCAAAATGAAACGGCAGATTTGAATCTGGGTGCATTGTCCAAAATCCTGATTTTGAAAAGTGCCAAAAAGGGCCTTCGCTACGAGTATGATCTGCCTGAAAGCCTGATCGCCCCTGTGGAGGCGGGACAGGTGGTGGGAGAATTCCGGGTGTGGTCGGGGGAAGAACTGATTGCAAAAACTCAAATCACCACCTCCACCGACAGCCCCAAACAAACCTTTTTTCAGGTATGGTGTGGCCTGATGACCGCCCTGCTTTCATAAAGCAAGCCCCTGGTGCGTGACACCAGGGGCATTTCGTTTGCCTTATGCTTTTTCTTTGGGTTCCTTCCGCAGGGTCAGGCCAATGCGTTTTT
>JAFYNU010000517.1 GCA_017547975.1 Clostridia bacterium | reverse complement strand
GACCGGAAGAAGTTCTTCCGGTCGTAGGGATTGTTGGATTGACTTACGGGCGCATACCCAGGCCACCCTCCAGGGTGATGGTTTCGCCGGTCATGTACTTGAAGTCGGGGTTGGCGAGCTGGACGCAAACACGGCCAATGTGTTCTTCGGGATCGCCGAAGAAGCCCATGGGCGGGGTGTGGACGTTCTTTTCGAAGGCATCGGGGTAAGCCTTCTGGAAGTTTTCCAGCTGGGCGGTCCAGGCCAGGGGGCAGATGACGTTCACGTTGATGCCGTCCTTGCTCCATTCGGTGGCGGCTACACGGGTGAGACCGCGAATACCTTCCTTGGCGGCGGCGTAGGAGCACTGACCGAAGTTGCCGAAGAGGCCGGCGCCCGAAGCGAAGTTGATAACGCTGCCCTTGGTTTCCACCAGGTAGGGGTAGCAGGCCTGCATGTAGTGGAAGGTGGCGTAAAGGCCGGAATACATGGCCAGGTCAAACTGTTCGGTGGTGTGCTTGGCCAGGGGAACACCGGAGGCGGAAGCCTGGGCATTGTTGATGAGAACGTCGATGCGGCCGAATTCAGCCATGGCCTTGGCGGCCACGTCGGCGGCGATGGCGGCGTTGTCAGCCCCGGCGGAAATGTCGGCGGCCACAGCCAGAACTTTGATGCCGTAGAGCTTTTCCAGTTCTTCCTTGGCGTCGTTGAGCTTTTGGACGTTGCGGCCGGTGATGACGATGTTGGCGCCTTCCTTGGCGTAGGCGTGGGCAATGCCGTAACCGATGGAGCCGGGCTTGCCATTGGCCAGGACGGCTTTGCCGCCGCCGGTGATGATGACGGTTTTACCGGTCAGGAAACTCATAATGATGTACCTCCAATTGTACAAAAAGAATAACAAAGTAAAAACCTGGCGATGTACCATTGTTTCCTATTATAAGGGTTGACAGACAAATTGTAAAGGGGGTATTTGTGCTGAATTTGTGTGTCAAAGGATCGTCGGTTTTGCACACAATTGCATGAAATTCGGACGGGATTTCGATTGACAAATTCGGGGGGATTTCGTATAATAAAGGAACTTGGCCGGAAAACGGTCGAAAAAAGAGGGTATATACAAAAGGAGAGAGAATCATGAGATTTTTGGGAGGATTCCTGAAAGTACTGAGCATCTTCATCATGATTGTGGCAACCATCGTCTGCACGGCAGTGGCAGTGATGGCCGACGTGATGGAGGCTTACTTAATCATGGGCGGTGCGTTGCTTTGCGCCCTGATCGTCACCCTGAACGTGTGGGGCACCGGTATGGCCCTGAGTCAGACGGCAAAGCTGAAGAAAAAGGTGCAAGCACTGGAAGAACGGTTGAACGTGATTGCCATGCAGCGTTACGTTGCTCCTGAAGCGATCCAACCCCGACCCCTTCAGACTCAGCCTGCGGAAGTCTCCGGAGAATCGGAAACTCCGATCGTCCAGGAAGACCAGCCCGTAGCGGCTCCGGTTGCTCCGGCGGCCCCCGTCAACGAAAAGAAGAAGAGCAAGATATGGATCCCCATCGTGGTGATTGCGGGGGTTCTGATCCTGGGTATCGTGGGTTTGCTGGTTATCAAAACCCTGCTTGGCGGACTGTTTGGTGGACAAATGGAAAATCCGGCGGAAAGCGAGACCCAGACCGAGGTGATTTGGGAAGAACAGCCGATGGAGGAAGCTCCCATGGAGGAAGTTCCCTGCGGCATGACCGTCGATTCGGTTTGGGTGGACGATTCCTACCAGGATGAGGACGGTTCCTCCCTGAAGATGGTTTACCTCTTCTACACCCTGGAAGCCAGCGACAGCAACCTGAAGATCGACAGCAAATACACCCAGATGATCATCAACGGTAACGTGTATGAATCCGACCACTTTGCCGACAAGGCGGCGGTCTGCAAATACACCCCCAACTACTACTACGGTAGCTACATCCGGGACGTTTACGTGGGCGAAAGCAAGCAGGTTGTGGCCACCTTCAAGATTCCCGAGGGGGACCTGGAAGGCGGCAAGGAGATCAAACTGCAGGATAGCCAGATCCCCGGTATTGACTCCATCACCCTGTATTCCGATGAATTCCAGCATGCTACCGATCCCGAGGAAGTGGCCGCCATGGTTGACCCCGAAGGTTTTGAGGCCGAAATGCTCGCCCGGGAAGAGGCCGATTCGGATACCGTGAAGAAGGTAAAGAAGTGCCTGAACGGATACTACTGGACCTTCTACGTCAACAGTACCTCCTATAAGATCGAATTCTGGGAAAAGAACAATTTCTGCGTGACCACCGCCTTCGGAGCCAACGAAGGTACCTACTCGGTGCGCAACGGCTATATTTTCTGCACCTATCCAGATACCGGCTACACGGTGGAGATTCCCTACAGTTTTGATGAGAGCGGGAATTTCGATCTGGATACCATTGGCGGATTTGACGTATTCTCGTAAGAAAACATATCGAGCTGACCACACGTAGTGAGGCATATCAACGTAATAGGAAAAGGACAGAGATGAAAGATCTCTGTCCTTTTTTGTGGGGCGGGGGCTTGCTCCCGTCGTTTATTCTGTGGGTCAAAGGGGGCGGTTGGGAATTCCCATGGGGTTGGCAAAGCTTTCCTGGGCTTGGGCAATGTAGGGGCGGGCGGTGGCGGAAATCGAGTGGAGGATGGCGGTGTTCAGCTCCAGGGCTACCCGTACCTTCCGGTTCAAAACCTCCGAAAGATCGTGTTCCTTCCAGCGGGGGCGTACCTCCACCTGGTCGTCGTATTCGAAGGGGATGCAATCGTCGAAGGAAAATCCTTCCACAAAACTGCCGTCACCATTCATAATGCCGAAGCGCACGAAACCGCAGTTGGCCCGAATGTTGAAGGTCAGATCGTCCTTCAAAAGCTCGATGCCCTTGGTGATGACCTTGCCGCCGTGTCCCACGCTTTCCAAGCCGCAGAAGCCGTCCTTGCGGATTTTATAGATGGGGTTTCCGGTGGTGACCGGCTTGTCCTTCATGGCATTGAGAAGACGTTCGTTGCTTTCGGCGGTGCCGTGGACGAACACGTAACCGAAGCAGAGGATGTAGTAGTCCTTTCCGTCGGCACTTTCGCAGATATCGTCGGGGGCCAGACCCACGCAACCCGGAGTGGGGGGCAGGGGCCGCTCCATCAGGGGCTTGCCGGAGGTGTAGAGGAATTCGTTTCCATCGTAGCTGTAGACCAGTTCGGGCTCCATGTAACCGAACATCCGGGAGAATTCCATGTCGTAAAGGCTGGTGTTGTAGCGCCACAAAAGACCGTAGAAAATCCCGTCCATGTAGGCGGTGGACATGCTGTAATGCTGCATGCCGGTGTGGCCGTTGTTGTAGGCGGCGCCCGGGTACAAAATGACCCGGGAGTCGGACCAGTTCACCAGGTCGGGGGAGGATTTCACGCAGATGCGCCGGTCCACGGCGGCGGCCCGGTGGAAAAGCAGATATTCCTTTTTCAATGGGTTATACACCAGCTTGTTCAGGGCGTCGCTGGTGTAGGGGTG
>JAFYNU010000516.1 GCA_017547975.1 Clostridia bacterium | reverse complement strand
CCTTCGCCGGGAGCATACAGCCAATAACGAACAGAATCTTCTTTTGTATCCGCAAGCGTGTCTATCGCATCGTCTTCGTCGTCACTTTCATTGGCGATGGGATTAAGCGCGAAATATGTACTATATATAATTTGAGCGAAAACCGGACTGGAGATATTGCATTTACGAATGAACATCGCAATTTGTCCCATTCGCACAATAGGCGTGACGCTCGGTTCTTGCTTTAAGAAACGCAAAACTTCTATTTGGAATTTTCTTCCGTAAAATACCGGCAGTATCTCCGGGAACAGCATCTGATAATACTTCAGCATCCACACACTATCAATTCCGGTGATAGTCTGGAGTTTTGTGTACAACTGCTCATAACCCTCAACTGTATCGATATCCTTGTGGGCTTCGATCAGTTTGGCTCCCTGTACCAGCGCATCACGAATAGAGGTAGCTACCTCAATAGCTTCCTCTTCTGTAAGGGTTTGATGTTTGCTGGGAGAGCCCGTTGTCCAGCAATGGTTCTTTTTATGATAGAACAGACCGAATTTAAATGCGGAACCTCCAGCAATGCTGCCAAAGATCTCACGCATCTTGGGATGGAATTCTAAGGTGTAACAGAGATTGTCCTTATTCTCTACATCGCTGTAGAACAGTTTGATTAGAAGTTCCTTTCCAGAAAGCGCTGAAATGCTTTCTATTCCAAAATTATTCTCAAACTGGTGACGGAGTAAGCGAGCTTCTTCATCAAATGCTTTCAATTTGTCGCTCTGGGCAACCTCATAAAACCATTCTGGAGAATACACTACTTTATCACTTCCCTGGGAAGCCATCTTCTCCAGAAAAAGTACATATTTCTTAAAAGCGCCCAATGCTGCACTCAAATCGCTGTGTCCGTAATTTTTGTTAACATAGTCGAACTGCTCATGCTTTACGATCATATCAAAGATAGCATTAAACTCCTCGACATCTGTATACTGCATTATAGGTTTTGGTAATTCCATGCCCATGCGCTCTGGTGCTTTTTCCAAAGCCGCCACATATCGTTTAATTGTACCAGCCTTATATGCGCGGGGAGCATAGTTAGCAAGCCATTCCTCAAAGGTTATCTTCACGCTCATATCTGTTCCTCCCATCAATTATCTTCCACATCGGGAACATAGGTCATAATATCGCCATAATCGCATTCCAGGACATTGCAGATCTTTCCGAGTATCGCAAGGGTGACCGGCTCATCCCGGCGTAATTTTGTCATGGTATTGGGAGCAACATCTGCTGCCTTTCGCAGATCAGCCTTGCTCATTTTTTTATCAACTAGAAGCTTCCACAGCTTGTTATATGAAACGGCCATAAAGCACCTCCATATTTTGTATAAGAATATTATATCACAGGAATTCCGTATTTACAATATATTTTCGCAAAGTTGTGCGATTGTCAATCAAAGATAGGAAATCGATAGTTTTCAACCCCTTGTTCTTAATAAATAAAAAGATACTGCTGTTGACACGATTGTATCAACAGCAGTATCAGTTATGGTGGACCCGAGGAGATTCGAACTCCCGACCCCTACAATGCGAATGTAATGCGCTCCCAGCTGCGCTACGGGCCCACGTCAATATTCATGACCTATATATTTTAGCAGAGTTGGCGGCAAATTGCAAGCACCTTTTCTTATTATTTTTATACTATATGTATTCTCTTTATACCGTCCGTATATTTTGCATTCTTTCCTCCTTTTTCATTGACAGGGCGGGTTTTTCTGCTATAATAAATGATAGAATTTTCATCGATTCCGGCTTTTTGCAAATTATGAGCCGCCCCGGCGGCGGCAGAATGGAGTAAATTATGTCTCAAGTAGTCAGCCTTGGCGAACTGATCGTGGATATGCTGTCCTCCACCCGGGACGCTTCCATCGCCGAATCCGAAAGCTTTATCCCCGCCCCCGGCGGCGCCCCCGCAAACGTGGCGGTGGGTTGTGTCCGTCAGGGCGTTTCCGCCACCTACATCGGTAAGGTTGGTGAGGATGCCTTCGGCCACTTTATGTACGAAACCATGGCTTCCCAGGGTGTGGATGCCAGCGGCATCGCCTTCGACCAGGATGCCCGCACCACCCTGAACTTCAACGCCCGCCGGGCGGACGGGGTACGGGAATGCCTCTTTTACCGCCATCCCGGCGCCGATATGCGGCTTTCCGCCGAGGATATCCGTCCCGAGCTTTTCCAGGGTGCCGAGGTGTTGCACTTTGGTTCGGTGACCCTTTCCTCCAAAAACGGATGCGAAGCCACCGACCGGGCCATTGAGCTTGCCCGGGAAAACGGCATGTGGGTCTCCTACGACCCCAACCTGCGGCTTGGCCTGTGGACCGCCCCCGAAGAAGAAATTCGGGAAACCATCCTGTCCTACTTCCCCAAGGCCGACTTCGTAAAAATCAGCGACGACGAAAGCGAATTTATCCTGGGTACCGGTGTCCCCAGTGAGATTGCCGAAAAGCTCTTCGCCATGGGCGTGAAGCTGGTGGTGGTCACCATGGGTGCCAAGGGCTGCTACTGGACCGACGGCAAGGCCAGCGGTTCCTTCGACGCCATGAAGGGCATCGAAGCCATCGACACCACCGGTGCCGGCGACAGCTTTGTTGCCTCCATGGTATCCCACCTGGTATGGCGCAAAAAGCAGAGACTCCCTCTGGTGGCCGACCAGGCTTATGCCGATGCCTGTGACTTTGCCAACCGTGCCGGCGCTCTTGCCACCACCAAGATCGGTGCCATTCCCGCCCTGCCCACCAGGGAGGAAGTACTGGCCACTTACTGATTTGATACTTCATTCAAACGACCCGGAACCAAAGGTTCCGGGTCGTTTTTCTATGCGGTTTTCCGTCAAATCAAAAACTTCGTCATGAAAACAAAGTCGCTGTAATCCCCGTCGGCGTGTTTCATGGCGTGGAGTTCCCGACCGCTCTCTTCAAAGCCGAGATATTCGTACAGACGGATAGCACGGAGGTTGTCGCTTGCCACGTTCAGGTTGACCTGCTCATACCCGGCTCCCCGGGCAAACTCCATCAAAACTTCCATCATGGTTTTGCCAATACCAAGGTGCCAATATTCCTTCAACACCGCCACATTCACGTCGCATTTGTGCTTCATCTTTTTTCGGTCCAGGCAGGCGGTAATACTGCCGTTTCCCACAAGAAGGCCGTCCACCAGTGCAACCAGCTGGATCTCCTTTTGGGCGTCTTCCATTTCCTCGATCCATTCCCGCATGGATTCCGCCGAAGAGCATTCATCCTCTTCGCATCTGGACAAAAAGCGGGTCTCAAGATAGCACAACCGGGAAACCTCCGCAAAGCGGTGTTCGTCCCCCACCCGCGCCCGGCGAACAACAAGCTCCGTTCCGTTTTGGAGTATTTTCGCAACAGGGATCATATTGTTTCCCTTTCTCCGTCAAAAAAATGTGATAAACAGGGTCAATGCCAGGGTACAAACCAGGAAGATGATCACCCCGGGATTGGCAAAGTAACGGCTGGCCTTTTCGGGACCCCGCTTAGGCAGGAACTTTTTGCCGAAGGCAAAAAGCAGTACCAGGCCGGTGCCTGCCAGACCCAGCATGATGCCCACGTAAGCCAGCAGAGGAACCAGATTCTGGAGTCCGCCGCCGGTCATGTATTCCAGAATGATCTGGGGATCATCGGTTTCCAACATGGAAAGATCCACCCCCTCCAAAACTGCCGGGGCAATCACCGAGCCCATGAAATTCACCGCCGCATGGAGAAGAATGGTGTAAAGAATCCTTCCGCTTTTGGCGTAGATCAGGGCGAAGAAGGTGCCAAGGAAAAAGGCGTAGAAAAACTGTTCCAAATTCCCGTGGATCATGCCGAAAGCAACCCCGGAAAAGAGGGCCGCCGGCCATACGCCATAGGGCGCCAACCGATCCATGACCATTTTACGGGTAATAAGCTCCTCCATAATGGGGGCTACCACCACGGTGGCCAGAAAGGCCCATATCGTAGAGGAATTTTCCAGAATCATCTGGCTGACCTGGCCTCCCAGGGCTTCCCCACGAAAGATCGAAAGGAAGTTGAGGATAAAGGTTGCGATATAGCTCCCTGCATACATCAAAACGATGGTTACCGGGAAGGTACCCGCATAAGCCGCCGGGGAGAGCAGTCCCCCCACCGGCTTGCCGGCCTTGACCTGCAGGAAAAAGAAGAGAGACATGGGAAGTCCCACCAGATACAGGGGCAGGATGCTCAGGGCCCACATGTACCACCGGGTTTCCATCAGGGCGGGGAAAAACAGCTCCACCAGGGTGCTTGCAAAAAACTGCACCCCGTAGGAAGCGGCGATAAACACCAGAAGGGCAAATCCCACCAGGGAATAGGCCCGTTTGGCGGCCTTTTCCTTTTCCAGCATGGGATCGATATAAATTTCTTCCATTTATGCCTCGCTTTCGGTAAGAAGGACCTCCCGAATACCGTCTTGGTTCAGCCGCAGGGTGCGGATCTGGTAGGGTTCAAACTTCAGGGTAAGAACCTGGTTTTCGGGGGTCAGGGTAATCTGGGTTTCCACCGATTTGCCGTCCCGTTCCACCGCACGCAGGATCAGGCCGTCCCCATCCTCGGCTTCCTTAACCACCGAGAGAAGGACGCTGTCCCCCACTTCTACGCCGCCGTAAACCGGGGGCAGAACCCCCTCGTGAACGTAGTCGTAGATGACCCGGGGGGCAAGCTGGAAGGCCTCCGCCTTGCGGGCAAAGTCGGCCTTGGTGTCGGCTACATGGGCGTAGGAGAGCAGATAGGAGAAGGAGGATTCTCCCTGGTCGGTGAAGGTATGCTCCGGCTTTCTGGGCTGACCGTGGTCGGCGTAGAGACAGCTCCGGAGGGCGGTAACGTTCATCACCGAGCCCTTCACCGAGTAGGAGTAACGGGCGTCGTTGTAAACCACCGCCGTTCCCTGGTCCCCCTTCACAGCCACGTAGCCAAGGCCGGGTTCCTCTTCCCCGTCGGCGGGGCGGGTGATATCGGCGTACTGGATCTCATAAAGGGCTTCGGGGTTCGAAAGACCGGTGTCGAAGGCCAGCTTCAGCATGCGGTGCTTTTCGTGGAAGTCTACCGTAACCTCCGCCAGGATATCCCGGGAGGCGGCGGTAAGGGTGAAGTATTGGGTGACCGTGCTTCCGCCAAAGAAGCTTTCGGCCTTGATTTTGCAAAGCAGGGGACCGTTTTCCAGAAGGGTCAGCTTGCCGTTACCAAAACGACCCACTTCCTGGTCAAAGAAGTTGAGGGCATGGCTCCAGGTATCGTGTTCGGTATCGTCGTATAGAATCGGCAGGGCGGCGGTTTTGTAAACCTCCCGACCCAGTTCCTTGGAATAAATCCGGGAAATACAGCCCTGGGCGGCGTCGAATTCCACCCGGACGTAGTTGTTTTCCATGAAGTCCTCGCCGCAGGTGAGGCCCAGGTCGGCCTTTTCGGTGGCGGCTCCAGTGTGGTAGACCCGCCAGCCCCAGGCAGGAAGCTCTGCCAGGAAGGCGGTGTCGTCCCGGCCGGTGGTGCAGGAGGTTTCGGAGAAGACCCGCTGGGAGGGTACCGGTGTGCCGGTTTCATCGTAAATGCCGTCCGCCTGACGGTTGGCACTCACCACCACCTTCTGGGGCACCGATGCGGGGTTGAATACAAGCAGGGTATTCTGTCCCACCGGCACCGAGGTGGTATCGATCTTTTGGGCCAGGCGCTGAAGGGCCATATTTTCCACCTTGGCACCCCGGGAAATGCTTTCCTGGTACATGGCGTAAAGGCCGGGGTAGGCACCCTTGGTGGAGCAGCCACCCAGGGAATCGTGGAAGTGGCCAAACATGACACCCTGCCAGGCCTGATAAATTTCCTTCTTGGCGGAGGGCATACCGGTGAGCTTGCCCGCCAGGTAGGCCATGCGCTCGGCGGCCATGAGCTGCCATTCGCTTTGTTTGTTGAGACGCTTGATTTCCGAAAGGGCGGCGTAGCAGCCGCTGGCATGGTGCTGGAGGTCGTCCTTATGCACCGGCAGAACGGGATTTCCGGCTTCGATATCCTTGAAGAAATCGATGGGGGAGCCGAAGATCATTTTTTCTTCGTCCTTGTTCAGCGACTTGGCGAATTCGATGTTGGCCTTGGTGGGGCCGCCGCCGTGGTTGCCCACGCCGTAGAAGAGCATGGAGGCATCGTAATCGGGCTGTTCCAGAAGGGAGCGTTCAAAATACTCTTTCATGTCCTCCACGTTGCCAAAGTTACAGCAATAGGCAATGGGGATGCGGAAACAGGTGACACGGCTTCCGTCGGGGGCTTCCCAGATAAAGACGTTTTGTTCCATTTCCTTTTCATGCTTCATGGGACGCATGAAAACGTAGTGGTCCATGCCGCCCTTTTTCAGAAGCTGGGGCAGGCTCCAGTTATGGCCAAAGGAGTCCACGTTGTAGCCCACCGTGGCGGTAACGCCGAACTTTTCGGCAAAATAGCGTTGGGAATAGAGAATATGTCTTGCAAAGGCTTCCCCGGACGGCAGGTTACAGTCGGGCTGGAGCCACATGCCCCCCACGATGACCCAGCGGCCCTCGGCCACACGCTTCGCAATCTCCCGGAACATGTCAGGGGCGGTTTCCTCGATCCACTGGTACACGGCGGCGCCGGCGCAGGTGAAGACGAAATCGGGGAATTCCCGCATCCGTGCCAGGGCGGAAGCGAAGGTGGCCCGGGCTTCGGCGGCCCCCTCCTGCCAGGTCCATTGCCACACCGGATCCAGGTGGGCATTGCCGATGAGATAGTTACGTTTACGCATACAAAAATTCCTCCTTCGGGGACATACCCCGGTTTCGGTTACGTGTTTTATGGGATTTGTGGTTATTATACCAAATTGCCAAATGCTTCGCAACTGCTTTTGTTTGAAATTATCCAAAGGCGCCATATTGACAAAAAGGTTGGTTTGCTATAAAATATAGGGTACATTTATATCGTTTTGAGCGTTTGAGAAGAGTTAAGTGTCCCGATTGCGTCACAGAAAGTCCCACCCACGGCTGAAAGGCGGGATGACAGCAGAAAGACACAGGCCGCTCTTTGAGCTTCCGGGATAATTCCCGGCGGGTAAGTCCCGTTATCGGCTTTTGAGTGGGCACGTTTCGTGCCAATTCGGGTGGTACCGCGAAGCAAGCCGGCTTCGTCCCGTTTATGGGGACGGAGCCTTTTTTCGTCCCAAACCCGGTAATATTTTTATGTAAAGAGGTAAAATCCCCATGGAAAAGCTTGGTCTGAACCAACTGCGCGAGATGTATCTCTCCTTCTTTGAAAGCAAGGGCCATCTCCGTCTCCCCTCCTTCCCCCTGATTCCCCAGAATGACAAGAGCCTGCTTTTGATCAACGCCGGTATGGCTCCCCTGAAGCCCTACTTCGCCGACAAGACCCTGGCTCCCCGCACCCGCGTCACCACCTGCCAGAAGTGCATCCGCACCCCCGACATTGAACGCGTGGGCAAGACCGCCCGCCACGGCACCTACTTTGAAATGCTGGGCAACTTCTCCTTCGGCGATTACTTCAAGAAGGAAGCCATCCACTTTGCCTGGGAATTCCTCACCGACGTGCTGAAGATTCCCGCCGAGCTCCTGTGGCCCTCGGTCTATCTGGAAGATGACGAAGCCTTCCGCATCTGGAACGAAGAAATCGGCGTTCCCGCCGAACGCATCACCCGCATGGGCAAGGAAGACAACTTCTGGGAAATCGGTGCCGGTCCCTGCGGCCCCTGCTCCGAAATCTACTTTGACCGCGGCGAAAGCCGTGGCTGCGGCTCCCCTGACTGCCGCCCGGGCTGTGACTGCGACCGCTTCATCGAAATCTGGAACAACGTATTCAGCCAGTTCAACAACGACGGCAACGGCAACTACACCGAACTGCCCCAGCAGAACATCGACACCGGTATGGGTCTGGAACGTCTGGCCTGTGTCATGCAGGACGTGGAAAACCTCTTTGAAGTTGACACCGTCCGCCGCATCCTGAACCACGTCAGCCGGGTTGCCGGTGCCACCTACGGCGACGATCCCAAAAGCGACGTTTCCATCCGTGTCATCACCGACCACATCCGCTCCACCAGCTTCCTGGTTTGCGACGGGGTCCTGCCCTCCAACGAAGGCCGCGGCTACGTTCTGCGCCGACTCCTGCGCCGTGCCGCCCGCCATGGCAGACTTCTGGGCATCACCGATAACTTCCTCTGCGACCTGGTGGACACCGTTATCGAAGAAAACGAATCGGCCTACCCCGAACTGGTCACCAAGAAGGATTACATCAAGCGTGTCATCCGTATGGAAGAAGAACGCTTCCGCGCCACCATCGACTCTGGTCTTGGCATTCTTTCCGCCTTCGTGGAAGAGCTGAAGAAGGAAGGCTCCACCACCCTGTCCGGCGAAAACACCTTCAAGCTTTACGATACCTACGGCTTCCCCATCGACCTGACCGAAGAAATTCTTTCCGAGCAGGGTCTGGCGGTTGACCGGGGAGGCTTTGACGCCTTCATGAAGTCCCAGCGGGAACGCGCCAGAAGCGCCCGGGGCAACACCGACGAACTGGCCTGGGCCGGCACCGAAAATCCCTTCGCCCAGTCCCCCGCCACCGAATTCGTCGGCTACACCGAAAACACCGCCAAGGCCGAAGCCCTGATGATCACCGTGGACGGTGAAGCTCAGGGCACCGCCGAAGCAGGCGACGAAGTGGTCATCCTCCTGGACAAGACTCCCTTCTACGGCGAAGGCGGCGGCCAGGTTGGCGACACCGGCCTGATTTCCGGCGAAAACGGTCTGGCCATCCAGATTACCGATACCAAAAAGCGTGACGGTCACTACCTGCACATGGGCAAGGTCGTTTCCGGCAAGGTCGCCATCGGCGACAGCGTCGATGCCAAGATCGACCTCCTGCGCCGCAGCTCCATCATGCGTGCCCACTCCGCCACCCACCTGCTTCAGAAGGCCCTGAAGGAAGTGGTGGGCGACCACGTTGCCCAGGCCGGCTCCTTCGTGGAACCCGACCATCTGCGTTTCGACTTCACCCACTTCGAAGGTCTTTCCCTGGCCGACGTGGAACGGGTGGAAGCCATTGTCAACGAAGCCATCCTGAAGGCCATGCCCATCAAGAAGATGGAACTGCCCATCGAAGAAGCCCAGGCTCTGGGTGCCACCGCCCTGTTCGGCGAAAAGTACGGTGCAGTCGTCCGGGTGGTTGACATGGGCGACGGTTACTCCATGGA
Organism: Clostridia bacterium; assembly: GCA_017547975.1. Classification (GTDB taxonomy): domain Bacteria; phylum Bacillota; class Clostridia; order Oscillospirales; family QAMX01; genus RUG11797. The sequence continues at coordinate 16,749 of JAFYNU010000516.1, read as the reverse complement.
ATTCTGCGGCGGTACCCACCTGGATAACACCTCCATGGCGGGCCTGTTCAAGATCGTTTCCGAATCCTCGGTAGCCGCCGGCGTGCGCCGCATCGAAGCGGTCACCGGCCTTGGCGTTCTGTCCCTGATGAAAGAAAAGACCGACCTGATCGCCGAAACCGCCCAGGTTTTGAAGGCCAATCCCAACGAGCTGGCCACCCGCGCCCGCTCCATCACCGCCGAGGTGAAGGATACCCAGAAGAAACTGGAAGCCCTGGAAGGCAAGCTCTCCTCCCTGAAGGCCACCGAACTCTTCGCCTCCGCCATCGAAATCGGCGGCGTGAAGCTGGTTGCCGCCGAGGTAGAAAACGCCAACACCGAGCTTCTGCGCACCATGGGCGACTCCCTGCGGGATGCCCACCCCGAAGTGGTTGCCCTGCTTGCCACCGTGGCAAACGGCAAGGTCATGCTCACCGCCACCTGCGGTAAGGCTGCCCTAGCCCAGGGTGCCCACGCCGGCAACATTGTCAAGAAGGCCGCTTCCATGGTTGGCGGCGGCGGCGGCGGTCGTCCCGACAGCGCCAGCGCCGGCGGCAAGGATCCCGCAAAGCTCGCCGAAGCCCTGGCTGCTGCTCCCGAAATTTTGAAAGGCATGCTCAAATAATCATGATGAAACTCCTATCCGGACCTGTATATTACGCCAAAGGGCGGGGAATCCTCCCCGCCCATGAGGCTTCTTCCGCGTCAGCCCAAAACACCATGGCTTACCAGATCCTTTCGGCCCACAACAAGGGAAACGACCAGGAACTGAAGCTTCGGTTTGACGCCCTGGCATCCCACGACATTACCTACGTGGGTATCATCCAGACCGCCCGGGCAAGCGGCCTTGAAAAGTTCCCCATGCCCTATGCCCTGACCAACTGCCACAACTCGCTTTGTGCCGTTGGCGGCACCATCAATGAGGACGACCACGTCTTCGGCTATTCCGCCGCGGTCAAATACGGCGGCATCTTCGTCCCGGCCCATCGGGCTGTCATCCACTCCTACGTTCGGGAAACCCTGGCCGCCTGCGGCAAGATGGTGCTTGGCTCCGACAGCCACACCCGCTACGGTGCCCTGGGCTGTATGGGGGTTGGCGAAGGCGGACCGGAGCTGGTAAAACAGCTTCTCTGCCGTACCTACGACATTGCCCGGCCCGAAGTGGTGCTGGTTTACATGACCGGGGAGGTTCGCCCCGGCGTGGGTCCCCACGACGTGGCATTGGCCATTTGCGGCGCGGTATTCAAGAACGGCTTTGTGAAAAACAAGGTCATGGAATTCTGCGGCCCCGGCGTGGCCAATCTGTCGGTGGATTTCCGGTGCGGCATCGACGTGATGACCACCGAAACCGCCTGCCTCTCCTCCATTTGGGAAACCGATGACAAGGTGGAAGCCTACTACCAGAATCACGGCCGTCCCGAAGACTACAAAGAAGTAGCCCCCATTGGCGTTGCCCAATACGACAGCGCCATTCTGCTGGATCTTTCGGCCATTGAGCCCATGATCGCCCTCCCCTTCCACCCCAGCAACGTTTACACCATTCGGGAATTCACCCGGAATGCGAACGACCTTCTGGGCGGGATCGAAGCCGAGATCGAAGCCTCCTTCGGCCTGAAGGTTCCCATGCGGGACAAGATCACCTCCCGCGGGGTTCTTGCCGACCAGGCAGTCATCGCCGGTTGTGCCGGCGGTACCTTCGACAACCTGACCGCCGCCGCCGACATTCTGGGCGAAGGGTCCATGACCCCCTCCCCCTTCAACCTGAGCATCTACTGCGGCAGCCAGCCCATCTTCTCCGCCATTTTGGACAATGGGGTTGCCCGCCGCCTGACCACCGCCGGCGCGGTCATCAAGACCAGCTTCTGCGGTCCCTGCTTCGGCGCCGGGGACGTACCCCAGAATTTCGGTTTGAGCATTCGCCATTCCACCCGCAACTTCCCCAACCGGGACGGCTCCAAGCCCAAGGAGGGACAGATGTCCACCGTGGCCCTGATGGATGCCCGTTCCATCGCCATGACCGCCCGCACGGGCGGCGTCATCACCCCCGCCGACGAAAGCCGGGAGGTGAAGAGCTACGCCTACCACTACGACCCCGCCATTTACAAAAATGCGGTTTACAACGGTGTCGGCAGGGCAAAACCCGAAGAAAAGCTGGTTTTCGGCCCCAACATCACCGATTGGCCCAGCCAGATCGCCCTGGCGGACAACCTCCTGATGGAGGTGGCATCCCACATTGACGACGCCGTCACCACCACCGACGAGCTGATCCCCTCCGGCGAAACCTCCTCCTACCGCTCCAATCCCCTGCGGCTTGCCGAGTTTGCCCTGTCCCGGAAGGATCCCGATTACGTACCCCGGATGAAGGCCATCTTCGCCAAAGAGCAGGCCCGCCGGGAGGGAGATTCCCTTTCCGACCTGATGGGTATCTTTGGTGCCGATCCCAAAACCACCGCCTTTGGCGGTGCGGTGGCAGCAAAGAAGCCCGGTGACGGCTCTGCCCGGGAACAGGCGGCATCCTGCCAGCGTGTTCTGGGCGGCAACGCCAACCTGGCCATTGAGTACGCCACCAAGCGCTACCGTTCCAACCTGATCAACTGGGGCATGATGCCCTTCACCCTGGTAAACCCCGATGATTTCGATTTTCTTTCCACCGGTGCCCTGGTTTACGTACCCGGTGTCCGGGAAGGAATCGCCGCCGGCAAGAGCGAATTCGAAGCGGTTGCCTGGAACGGGGAAACCAAGCGTACCATCGCCCTGAGCGTGGGCCGGTTGACCGATGATGAACGCCAGATCCTGCTGGACGGCTGTCTGATCAACTACTACGCCGCCGGGCGCAACTGACCCGATTATTTGAAAGGAGCAACAACCATGGATTGCCTTTTCTGCAGCATTATCGCCGGGGATATCCCCTCCACCAAGGTATATGAGGACGAGTTCTGTCTCGCCTTCCGGGACATCAATCCCCAGGCCCCCACCCATATTCTGATCATCCCCAAAACCCATCTGGCCTCCGCCGATGAGATCACCCCGGAAAACAGCGCCATTGTGGCCCACATTTTCGAAGTAATCCCCCTCATCGCCCGGAAGGAAGGTCTCACCTCCTATCGTCTGGTTTCCAACATCGGTCCCGATGCCGCCCAGACGGTTCGCCACCTGCATTTCCACCTTTTGGGTGGCAAGCAGATGGGCGAAACCCTGGCCTGATTACAAACTCACGGAGGGCGCAAAGAGATGCAAAACCGGGTAAAAAGACCGCTTCTTGTCTTTCTCCTGGGGGCTCTTTGCGCCCTTTGCCTTTCCCTTTTCCTGCCGGGGAATCTTTTGCTCCCCGGGTTTCTGCTGTTTCTTCTGGCGGGTGCCGTCACCTCTTCCTTTTATGGACGCGGTTTTGTTCCCGCTCTGTCCTGCCTTTTGTCCCTGGGGCTGGCCTTTGGCTTTCTGTGGCATTTTTCCTACCACACCTGCCGGGTCGCCCCGGCGGAGGCTTTGGACGGGCAAACCGTCACCCTGACGGTAACGGCCGAAACCATGGAGGAATACGGCTTTGTTGCCCAGGCCGAGACGGGAAAAGGTACCTTTCCGGTATACGTCAAGCTCTATACCGATGGGAGCGTGCGTCCCGGGGACAAGCTTTCCATAACCGCCCGCTTTGCAAAGCCCGCCTACCGGGCTGGTTTTGATGCCGTCCGTAACTATGCCGCCCGGGGAATCCACATTTTGGCCACCCCTGTGGAAATCGCCACCCTTTCCCACACCGATACGCTTCACACCCTGCTCCACCGGGTACGGGAGGCGCTGAATGCTAAAATTCATCTGCTTTTCCCTGCCTATGCGGGAGAAATGGGTGCCCTTTTGATCGGGATGGATGGCGACCTACCCGATTCCACCCGGGAGAATCTGGTAGCCACCGGTCTTTCCCATGCTTTTGTGGTTTCCGGCATGCACCTTTCTTTTGTGGCCGCCTTCCTTCTGCTTTTCTCCCGCATGAGTCCCAAGCTTTCCCTGCTTCTCATGCCGGTAACCTTGGCTTTTGCGGCGGTCACCGGTTTTGGACACTCGGTCATCCGTTCCTTTTGGATGCTTGCCTACCGGACGGTGGGCGGTTTCCTGGATCGGGAACCCGATCCCTCCATCTCCTTCTTCCTTTCTCTCTTTCTGATCCTTTTGGGAAACCCCTACGCCCTTTTCAGCATGGGGCTTGTATATTCCTACCTGGCGGTGGCGGGAATTCTCTATTTGGGGCCGCGACTCCGGTCCGCCCTGCATTTTCCTCTTCTCCTGGTTTCCACCGAATCTCCCCTGCGCCGGGGCATGAACGGCCTTCTTTCAGCCTTTTCCACCTCCCTTTCGGCGGGAATTGCCACTCTGCCCGCCTCTGCCGCCTTTACCGGATGCATTTCGCTCCTCTTCCCCATCACCAATCTGCTTCTCCTTTGGCTTGTGACCCTGATCTTTTATCTTGGCCTTCCCGCCCTGCTTCTTTCCTTCCTGTGGCTCCCCCTGGCAAGACTTTTGGCCGATGGGGCAAGTCTGCTCCTTTCCCTGCTTCTGGACGGGGTGGAGGTCATGGCCGATATCCCCCACGCCCTGGTGGGGACCGAAACCATCTACCCGGTGACGGCCATTTTTCTGTGTCTCCTTCTGCTCTTTTTCCACGCCGTCTTCCGCAAACCCCTTCTCCGGCCCCTTCCCCTGGGCCTTTGTGCCCTCTTCCTGCTTTCCGGCATAGCCCTGGGTCAATACGAAAAGACCGCCAGTGACTACGTCATCACCTGTCCCAGCACCAGAGAACCCTGTCTCTTGGTGACCGTTGGTGCCTCCCATGCTCTGCTTGGCTATGACGAAGGGATCATCGACCTGCTCCGGGAGCAAAACGTCACCTGTCCCGACCTTATCATTCTTCCCGACCCGGCAGATGCCGATCTTTTGCCGGAAGCATTTTGGGATGCCCGGCTCATCACCGGCCGCCGGGTGAATATCACCATGGGGCCGCTGACCCTACACGTGGACCCCCAGGGCAACACCGATATTGATACCCCGGATGGGGTCATTTCGGTTCTTTTCCAACGGGGTGCCGCTGATCCCGCTTCCCGGCTGAACCTGCTTTCCCGGAAAGCCTTCCAGGATGAGAAGACCCAGTTTCTGTTGGGGGACAGTCAAACGCCCCTGCTCTTACTTGGGCAACCGCCGCGGGTACCCAAATGGGATAAAATCCCCGACTACCTTCCCTACTCCGACGGAAGGGTCGTTTTCACCAACCACACCCTTCCCCCACAAGAAAGGTAACCAAATGGCAGAAAAAAACAACTTCAAGGCCTTTGAGGCCGCCCTGAAACAAGACAATACCAACCTTTATATATTTTCCGACAAGGAACCCTACTTCCGGGAAAAGGCAGAGGAAATGCTCCGCCGCCAGATTTTGGGAGAGGATGACATGAACGACGTCCTGCTGGACGGCGATTCCCTGACCCCCGAAACCCTTTCGGAGGCGGTGGATGCGCCCCCCATCTTTGCCCCCCGGAAGCTCATTCGGGTGCACCGTTTCGCCCCCTCCTCGGTATCTCAGGAAGACGGGGAGCTCTACCTTTCGATCCTTTCGGATATTCCCGACTACGCCGTGGTGCTCCTGATGCTTGCCGAGCCCGCCAAAAAGGGCAAGGGCGGCGACGGGTCCCTGACAAAGGGACTTTCCAAGCTTTCGCCCCCCTTTGAGTTCGATACCCCCACCCCCGGGGAGCTCGCCAAGCTGATTCAACGCATGTGCCGGGCAAGTGAAAAAAGCATATCCCCTTCCGACGCCGACTATTTCATCTCTCTCTGTGCCGGGGCGGATACCCAAACCGTCCTTTCGGAGGCCAAAAAGCTCCTTTCGGTGGCCCGGGATGAGATCCGCCGGGAGGATATCGACGCCCTGGTATCCCTGTCCCCCGACGCCGCCTCCTACCTGATCACCGGAGCCATTTTCGACGGCGATTCCGCCAAGGCCATCACCCTCTACCGGAGCCAGATCAAAAAGGGGGTCAGCGAATACGTGCTTTCCAGCGTGATCTTTTCCGACCTGAAACGCTACTACGCCGTGAAGCTTGGCATCGGAGCCGGGATTCCCGAAGCCGAACTGATCAAATTCCTTTCCATCAGCGACAAGCGACTCTTCGTCCTGAAAAAGATCGTAGCCCGGGTGGACGTACCCCGGCTTCGCCGTTCGGTGACCCTGGCGGCAGATAACGAATACGCCCTGCGTTCCAGCAGCGGGGACGGAGTTTTGGAAACCGAGCTTCTCATCATGAAGCTTTGCGTCCTGCTTGGGCGGAGGATGTGACCCCATGAAATATTTTATCGAAGAGGTCATTGTGGTGGAGGGAAAGTACGACCTTTCAAAGCTCCGCCAGATTTTTGAGAGCCCGGTACTTGCCACAGGGGGCTTTGGTATTTATAAAAGAAAGGACCTGATGGCCCATCTGGATGCCCTCTCCCGCAGGTGCGGCATTCTTATTCTCACCGACGGGGACGCCGCCGGTACCCAGATCCGCAATGCCATCAAAAATCGGGTCACCGGCCGGGTGCTCCACGCCTACATTCCCGATATTTTCGGCAAAGAACGGCGCAAAGTCGCCCCCTCCGCCGAGGGTAAGCTGGGGGTGGAGGGCATGGATACGGAGGTCATTCTGGAGGCGGTTCGCCATGCGGGCGCCACCTTCCGGGGGGAGGATGCACCGCCCCCTCTGCCCCAAATCAGCCGTACCGACCTTTATGAGGACGGCCTCCTGGGCGGGGAAGGAAGCGCCGACCTTCGGGCGGAATTCCTGCGTTTGGCCCGTCTTCCCGCCCACCTGAACGTGACGAGCCTCCTGGAAGCCATCAACGGTTTTCTGGGCCGGGAGGGGTACAAAACCCTGCGGGATATAGCGAAAAAAAATCTTGAAAAATTCTAAACAATTGTTTGATTTTTTCACGGAAGTGTGCTATACTGATTATGAACATTAGTTTCGGACTTTTCAAGGCCATTGTCCCCCTTGCGGGACATCGGAAAGGATGACATAGTATGAAAGAACTAACTCCCAGACAACGGGAAGTATTGGAATTTATTTCCAACACGGTTGCCGAACGCTCCTACCCCCCTTCGGTGCGGGAAATCTGTGCCGGGGTTGGCATTCGCTCCACCGCCACCGTCCACGCCTACCTGAAAGATCTGGCCGAAATGGGCTACCTGACCAAGGACGACCGCAAGACCCGCGCCCTGTCGGTGAATAACGAAGGCTTCAAGCGGGTCCCCCTCTTAGGCAAGGTCACCGCCGGTCAGCCCATCACCGCCGTGGAAAATATCGAAGGCTACGTGCCCTTCGAAGCCCCCACCTCGGGGGACAACTACTTCGCCCTGAACGTGCAGGGAGATTCCATGATCAATGCCGGCATCTATAACGGCGACGTGATTATCGTCCATTGCCAGGAGGATGCCCAAAACGGCGACATTGTGGTGGCCCTTTTGGATGACGAAGCCACCGTGAAGCGCCTGAAGCTGGAGGACGGCGGCAAAACCATCACCCTCATGCCCGAAAACCCCAACTATGCCCCCATCCCCGCTAACAATTGCACCATTTTGGGGAAGGTCTGCGCCCTAATTCGGAGATATTGATTACAGATGGTATTGATGAAACGCATCATCACTATTTTTCATTTATTTGCCATTTCGTTTTTTCTTCGTATTCCGTTTGCACCTACCTTGCTCCCCCCTATTTCCCCGAAACCATAGAAGCCACCTTGGATGCCGGTTGGGTCGTTTCCGAAGATGCTGACACTGCACCTTATCTGGTCTTCCCCTCCAACGTTCGCTTCCTTGAAGTATCATAATCCGCAAAAAACGGGATCCGCCTTCCGGCGGATCCCGTTCCTTTTTGGTTTCACTTTTTCCCTTCGATTCTTTCCCTGTAGTGTCCAAGCTTGCGGCGGAGCATAGCAAGACGCTCTTCGGCTTCCCGGAGCTGGGCGGTGGCACGTTCCTCCTGCTCCAGAAGGATCTGATAACGGTCTTCCAGGGTGTCGTCCCCCGCAAGATTCAGGGTCATAAAGCGCTTGATATCCCCAATGGGCATACCGCACCCCCGCAGGCACACCACCAGATGGAGATACCCCAGGCTTTCCTCCGAAAAGAGGCGTTTGTTGTTTTCGTCCCGGGCGACCCCGGGGATGAGCCCCTGGTCGGTGTAGTAGCGCAGGGTGTGTTCCGAAATGCCGGCTTTCTCGGCGGCTTGCTTGACGGTGAACATTTTTTGCTTTCCTCCTAAAAAAGGACTTGACTTAGAGTTACTCTAAGGTGATATAGTAAGTATAACATAAACTGAAAGAAGGTGCAAGCTTACCTTCTTTTTTATCGTGTCAATCAAGATTGGAGGAAGAAAGAAATGAAAGAGTATCTTGGAAAAGACATTCCCAAGCTGGGGTTCGGGCTGATGCGCCTGCCCATGATCGGGGAAGAAGTGGACGTGGAACAGACCAATGCCATGGTGGACAGCTTCTTAGACGCCGGCTTCACCTATTTTGACACCGCCTACGGCTACCTGGGCGGCAAATCCGAAAAGGCTGTGAAGACCTGCCTGGTGGAACGCCATCCCAGAGAAAGCTTCCAGCTTGCCACCAAGCTGCCCGCATGGGCCGGCGCCAAAACCGCCGAGGAAGCCAAGGCCATGTTCTACACCTCCCTGGAGCGCACCGGTGCCGGCTATTTCGATTTTTACCTGCTCCACAACCTGGGGGACGACCGCACCAAGATTTTTGAAGACTATGACCTGTGGTCCTTCGTGGCCGAGCTGAAGGAAAAGGGTCTGGTCAAGCATATCGGTTTTTCCATGCACGCTTCCGCCGAAGCCCTGGACGAGGTTCTGACCAAGCACCCCGAAACCGAATTCGTGCAGCTGCAGATCAACTACGCCGACTGGGAAAGCGAATCCATCCAGTCCAGAGCCTGCCTGGAAGTCGCCCACAAGCACGAAAAACCGGTAATCATCATGGAGCCGGTGAAGGGCGGTTCCCTGTCGAATCTCCCCGAATCGGTCGCCAAGGTATTCAAGGCCGCCGACCCGGATGCCTCCCTTTCCAGCTGGGCCATTAAGTTCGCCGCCAGCCAGCCGGGCATCATCACCGTACTCAGCGGTATGTCCAACGTCGAGCAGATGGCCGACAACCTTGCCACCATGAAGGACTTCGTTCCCCTGGACGAGGCCGGCATGAAGGTCATTGCCGATGCCACCGCCGCCCTGAATGCCATCCCCAGCATCCCCTGCACCGCCTGCCAGTATTGCGTAAAGGGTTGCCCCATGGAGATCAACATCCCCGGCGTGTTCAAGGCCCTGAACAATTACCTGGTCTACAACAACCTGGACGGCGCCAAGGGCAACTTCGGCTTCGCCACCCGCAAGGGCGGCAAGCCCGCCGACTGCATTTCCTGCGGTCAGTGCGAAGCGGTATGTCCCCAGCACATCGGCATCATCGAAGAACTCAAGCGTGCCGACGAGATTCTTGCCTAACCACACCTTCCAAAAGAGCTGCTTTCGGGCGAAAGCGGCTCTTTTTTTCTTGACAAGACCTCGAAAATGGCATACAATGCCTGTAACAAGCGAAAGCGAGGTTTTGTGACATGAAGATCGATCGGTTTGACGTTGTCGTTGTAGGTGCCGGGGCAGCCGGTGTCACCGCCGCCATCAGCGCCGGACGGGCGGGGGCTTCCACCCTGCTTGTGGAGCGCTACGGTTCTGTAGGCGGAGGCATCACCTCCACCTACGTGCGCCCCTTCCTGGGGGGTGTTGCCAACCGGAATTTGGGCCACGAGCTGGTGCGGGATATCACCGCCCTCACCGACAGACTGTCCACCTTTGAAAGCGCCAAATGCGTCCTGACCCAAAAACTGGCAGAGGCCGGAGTCCGGGTATGGCTCCAAACCACCCTGGTGGATACCGAGGTCACCGACGGCCGCATCACCGCCATCACCCTGATGGCCCCGGGCGGCAAGCGCCGGGTGGAGGGTAAAATTTTCATCGACGCCAGCGGTGACGGCAACCTTTCGGTCATGGCCGGCGCCGAATACGATATCGGCCGGGAGGGGGACCGCCTGATCCAGCCCACCAGCATTATGTTCACCATCGAAGGCATTGCCCCCTGGCAGGATTTGATCTGCGAGCACGAAGAGGACCACCAGATGATGGCCCCCGGGGAGGATTTCCTGGAACTGTGCCACAAAGCCTGCGCCAGCGGGGAGCTTCCCTCCAACATCAACATCATCCGCCTTTACAAAACCGAACAGCCCGGGGAGCGTATGGTCAACGCCACCCAATGCAACTACCTGGACCCCCTGGACCCCGACCAGGTTTTCGAAGCCGAAGTATTGCTTCGCGGTCAGGTCAAGCTGATTGTGGATTTCCTCCGCCGCCACGTGCCGGGATATGAAAACATCCACGTCAACGGCTCTTCCTCCACCCTGGGCATCCGGGAAAGCCGCCGCATCATGGGGGACTACCTTCTTTGCGAAACCGATCTTTTCGCCGGGCGCAAATTCCCCGATGCCATCGTCCACAATGCGGGCTTCTGCATTGACATCCACAATCCCGACGGTCCCGGCCAGGCCGAGCACGAGGAGGGCCGTCCCCCGGTGGAACACCCCTACGATATTCCCTACGCCGCCCTGCGGCCCCGGGGCTTTGATAACCTTCTCACCGCCGGCCGATGTATTTCGGGCACCCACATGGCCATGTCCTCCTACCGGGTCATGAATATCTGCATGGCTATGGGAGACGCCGCGGGCTACGCCGCCGCCATCGCCGCCAAACGCAACCTGACCACCCGGGAGGTCCCGGTGGCCGAAGTACAAGAATACGTGCATATCACCCCGGAAGCGTAAAAAATGCCCTGTGCGAAATTCGCACAGGGCATCTGTTTTTTCGTTTTACTCGGCCTTCTTGGCAAAGCGGATGACGTTCCAGGAGTGGGGGGGCAGTTCGGTGTTGGCGACACAGCCGTCCATGGCAGGCAGGGGCAGGATCATGGGCAGAACGTTCCAGGGTTCGTCGACGGTGTTGGTAACCTTCATGTGGGCGCCGGTGATGATGTGGTGATCCACGGGAACGAAGCCTTCGAAGTCCCGCAGGTCAACCTTCATTTCCACCTCGTCGGTGAGGTTGCGGTTGACGGCGAAGACGGTGAACTCTTCCTTTTCCTCGTTGTAAACGCCCACGGTCTCCACGTAGCCGGCTTCGCCGTAGGTGCTTTCGTAGGTGGGGCAATCGAGAGCGGGAGCCATAACGGTGCCGCGGCCATACATGGAAGCATCCATGAAGGGGAAGAAGATGGTCTGCATCCAGGCACGGCCACCGGTTTCGGTCATGATGGGGGCGATGACGTTGACAAGCTGAGCCAGACAAGCCATCTTCACCCGGTCGGCATGCTTGAGCAGGGTGATCAGGAGACAGCCCACCACCAGAGCATCCTCCAGGGTGTACACGTCCTCCAGCTGGGGAGGGGCAATGGTCCAGGGTTCGATCTTCTTATCCTGGTCGTTGGAGTGGAACCACACGTTCCATTCGTCGAAGGAGAGCATCATGGTCTTGTCGGAGCGCTTGATGGCCTTCACGTAGTCGCAGATGGCAATAACCGACTGGATGAATCTATCCATATCCAGGGAGCAGGCCAGGAAGTTCTGGGTATTGTTGTCCCGGTTGCCGTAGTAGGAATGCAGGGAGAGGAAGTCCACGTATTCATAAGTGTGTTCCAGAACGGTGGCTTCCCACTTGCCGAAGGTGGGCATACCGGAAGAGGAGGATCCGCAGGCCACCAGCTCAATGGAGGGGTCCACCCACTTCATCAGCTTGGCTGCTTCGGCGGCCACACGGCCGTATTCTTCGGCAGTTTTGGCGCACATCTGCCAGGGGCCGTCCATTTCGTTGCCCAGACACCAGGTTTTGATGTTGAAGGGTTCCTTGAAGCCGTTTTTAATGCGGCGGTCGCTCTGGAAGGTGCCTTCCTTGAAGTTGCAGTATTCCACCAGCTCACGGGCTTCCTGGGGACCCCGGGTGCCCAGGTTGACGGCCATCATGACCTCGGTACCGGCGCGCTTGGCCCATTCCTGGAACTCGTCAATGCCAACCTCGTTGGTTTCGATGGTGCGCCAGGCAAGCTCGGCACGGCGGGGACGGTCTTCCTTGGGGCCGGTGCCGTCTTCCCAGTTATAGCCCGAAACAAAGTTGCCGCCGGGGTAGCGGACGATGGGCACACCAAGCTTCTGCACCAGCTGCAGAACGTCCCGGCGGAAGCCCATGTCGTCGGAGGCGGGATGGCCCGGCTCGTAGATGCCGCCGTAGACGGCGCGGCCCAGATGTTCAATGAAGGAACCGTAGATTCTGGGGTCTACCTTCCCGATGGGAAAGCTCTTGGAAAAGGCAAGTTTTGCTTTCATTCGTATTCTCCTTATTGATATTTATTTTGTTTCACGGTAATAAAGTCCCCGGGTGCGCTCCACCCTGGGGGGATAGCCGCCGAGATATTTGCGGTAAATCCTCTCCGCTTCCTCCGCCGACTCGAAGGTGAAGGAAAGGACGGCGTAATCGATACCCCCGGGCTCCTTGTCCCCCACGTAGAGGGGAAGGGTATTATAAAGGGTGGAATATCTTCTTCCATCGCAGGAAACCCGGAATTCGGCGCCGATGCGGTCGGTGAGGGTGGTCTGTCCCTGGCACTTGCCGCAGCCCTTTGGCCCCTTACCGGGACAGGCCCGAAGCCGCATCAGGGGCAGTCTGCCATACCCAATGATCCCCCGGGGGATGGTGCCCCCCAGTTTTTCGATGTCCCGGGCGGAAAGCTCGAAGGAGATCACCCCGTCCGCAAGACCCAGACGCTCGTATTCCGCAAGAGCGAGGGAGTTATAGACGTTGAGTCCCGCCCCTCCGTGAAGGGTGAAGCCCGCCTTTTTGGCCGCATGGAGAGTCCCGATGTTCCAAACCTCCACGTCCTTCACCCCAAGGGCTTGGAGCTTTTGGAGGATGGCGGTCAGGCGGGCCGAATCGGCCTCGAAATTCACCTCCGGCAGGGTGGCGATCAGCCGGTCGCCGTATTTTGCCGCCAGTTCAGGGGTCAGACTTTCCCCGGGCAGGAGGATCTTTTCGGCTTCCTCATCAAAATCCAGCTGTTCGGGATGCATGGCCCGGAGCCAGATGCCCTGTCTTTTGCGGCTCACCCGTTGGGGCAAGGTCACCGGCGCAGGATCAAATTCCCAGGGCTCCACCCGCCGCCGCAGGGCCGAAAGCCCTTCCAGGGCGGCCCGGCGCAGGGCGTTTTGGGCGGAGGGGGGAAGCATAAGCCCCCCTTGATTTTCAAAAATGAGTGTTTCCAGATAATAGGGAGTTCCCCCGGTTTTGGAGAGATTTTTCCGTACCACCTCTTCCGACGTGGCCGCATCCCGGGGTACGATGGGTTCATCCCCCTCCACAGCGACGGTGTTGACCCCATCCGACAGGGTGAGAACAGCCTTTTTCCCTGCTTCCAGGGTCAATTTGGCCTCCAACGGCACCTTTTGGAAAACGTTTCGCACGATATTGCCGGTTTCCCGTTCGGCGGAAGCGGCATTCAGGGCATCCTCCCTGGTACGGATGCCAAACATGTGCTGGCCGATATTGCCGGAATAATAGCCGTCGGTGAAACCGGAGCGGGAAAAGATGGCCTGGAGCTGGTCCATATTCGGTTTGCGCCCCGCAAGCTTTTCCCGGCAGGCGTGTACCACCGCCGCCACGTATTCGGGGCCCTTCATGCGGCCCTCGATCTTGAAGGAAGCCACCCCGGCATCCCGGAGCTCCTCCATATGTTCGATGTGGGACATATCCTTCAGCGAGAGAACGTAATTTCGTCCCCGGCAGGTAAAATCCAGCCGGCAGGGTCCGGCGCAAAGACCCCGGTTGCCGCTTCGCCCGCCGATGATGCCCGAAAGATAGCATCCCCCCGACAGGCTGACGCAAAGAGCCCCGTGTATAAATACTTCCAGTTCCAGGTCGTCGGGGATTTTGCTTCGGATGGCCCTGATTTCCGCAAGCGACAGCTCCCGGGCCAAAACCACCCGCCGGAACCCCAGGTCGTAGGCCGCCAGGGCTCCCTCCGCATTATGAATGGCCATCTGGGTGGAGGCGTGCAGGGGCAGGCCGGGGCAATGGGCCCGGAACAGAGCCGCCACTCCCAAATCCTGCACGATCACCGCATCCACACCGCTTTGGGCGATTTTTTCCATTTCCGCCTCTGCGGCGGCAATTTCACCATCGGAGATGAGGGTATTGAAGGTGACGTGCACCTTCACCCCCGCATGGTGGCATTCCTCCACCACGTCCCGGAGGCCCTCCCCGGTAAAGTTTTCGGCATTGCGCCTGGCGTTGAAGGCCTGGGTTCCCAGGTACACCGCATCCGCCCCGGCCCGAAGCGCCGCTGTCAGTTGTTCGCGGCCCCCCACCGGAGCCAGAATTTCCACCATCGGGAGTTCCCCCTTTCACTGTGTTTTCCTTCTGTTACTTACTTGGTTACGCCCCAGATATCCTCCACAAAGTCGCCGCCCCGGCAGAATCTCAGGTAATTCAGGGCGTGCTTCTGGGCAGTGGGTTCCCAGTCGGCGTTGTAAACCGGATCGTGGTAACCTTCCACGCAGATGTTGCCTTCGTAGCCCGCACGGTGGAGAATGGAGAAGACGTCCCGCCAATTCAGGTCGCCAAAGCCCGGGGTACGCTGGGGTGCAAAATCCACCGCACCGTAAATGCCGTAGCGGCGCACCGCATCCATATCCACCGAGGCATCCTTGCCGTGAAGGTGGATGATCTTGGGTGCCCATTCCTTCAGCTGGGGCAGGGGATCGATCAGCTGAACCTGCTGATGCCCCGGTTCCCATTCCAGACCCCATGCTTCCGAGGGGACGGCGTCGAACATCATTTCCCAGCACTTGGGATTGAAGCCGATGTTGCAGGTGTTGCTGTGCCAGTTGCCGCCCATGGCGCAGTTTTCCACCGCAATGCGGACGCCCTTATCCTCTGCCCGGCGGCAGAGCTCCCCAAACACTTCCTTGAAGCGGGGGATGGCGGCAGGCACGCTTTCCCCTTCCAGAGCGCCGGCGAAGGTGGTCACCATGCTGGCACCGAAGAGGTGTACGTTATCAATCATAAATTCCAGGGTTTTCTTCTGTTCTTCGTTGGTGAGGGGATTGCAGTAGAAGCCCACCGAGGATACGTAAACCCCGGAATCCCCCAGCACGTCCAGCAGTCTGGGTGCCAGTTCCCGCACGTCCACGTCGCCGGTGGACATGTGGAAGTTCACCGCCACACATTCATAGCCCATATCCCTGGCCATTTTGGCCCATGCCAGGGCATTGCCCCCGGGAATACAGGTGCCGATATCGATTTGTTTCATCATAGTCAAAGCTCCCTTCGGGTTTTTCCTTATTATGCCACATTTGCCCCCGGCTTTTCAAGAGGGAATCCGGTTTTTTCTTGTATTCTTGCCGGGGGTGTGATACAATAACACCATATTCATAAGGAGGTGCCGCCCCTATGCAGGATTTATCCACTCCAAACAGCTTTGAAAACACCCAGTCTGCCGAAAGCAAGTATTCCATCAAGCTCAAGCAGATCATTGAAGAATTCGGCCTGACGGTTTACTACGGCCCCGAAGGTTACGAAAACACCGAAATCCGTTCGGACGATATCATTCGCCCGGGCTTGCAGCTGGCGGGGTATTTTGAATATTTCGATCCCCTGCGCCTGCAGCTGATCGGTAAGATGGAGGCTGCTTTCCTGGATCGCTTCACCTCCGATGGACGCCGGAAGATTTTTGATAAATTTTTCAAATATCCCATCCCCGGCCTGATCTTCTCCCGCAATATCACCCCCTTCCCCGAGTGTGTGGAATCTGCCAGAGAGCATGGCCGCACCATTTTGTGCTCCAACGCCACCACAAACGAGCTCCACGCCGCCCTCATCGGTGCCCTGCAGGTCCACCTGGCCCCCCGGGTCACCCGTCACGGGGTTCTTGTGGAGGTTTACGGCGAAGGCATCCTCATCCTGGGGGACAGTGGGGTCGGCAAGAGCGAAACCGCCATGGAACTGGTAAACCGCGGCCACCGGCTCATCGCCGACGATGCGGTGGAGATTAAAAAGGTATCCGCCAAATCCCTGGTGGGCAACGCCCCCGAAGCCATCAAGCACTTTATTGAATTGCGGGGCATCGGCGTGGTGGACGTGCGCCGCCTCTTCGGTACCGGTGCCATCAACGACAGCGAAAAAATCAACCTGGTCATCAAAATGGAGCCCTGGGAGGACGGCAAGCAATACGACCGCCTGGGTCTGGAGGACGAAACCGTCAACATTCTGGGGCTGGATATCCCCGCCCTGACCATTCCGGTGAAGCCGGGGCGCAATCTGGCCATCATCATCGAAGTGGCCGCCAAGAACAACCGCAACAAGCGCATGGGCTACAACGCCGCCAAGGAGCTCACCGAGCGGCTGACCCAGCAGTATTACAACGATTGAGGAGGATGCTTCCATGAAACTTGCCTATTCCACCCTGGGCTGTCCCGAATGGACCCTGGAGGAAGCCATTGCCGCCGCCAGGAAAAACCACGTCGCCGCCCTGGAGATCCGGGGACTTGCCGGCGAAATGGACCTTTTGAAGATTCCCGCCCTCTCGCCGGAAAACATAGCCGAAACCCGGGCAAAGCTGGGGGAT
>JAFYNU010000515.1 GCA_017547975.1 Clostridia bacterium | reverse complement strand
GGGGGTGGCTGTTACCGTGGCGGAGCCCGATCTGCTGGTATGGGCAGAGACGGTGCCCCACATTTCCAATTTGGCCCTGCTGATCAGGGTGGGGGTGGGGGTCGGTTTCTTCCTGGCCCTGTCCATGTTACGAATCATCGTGGGTATTCGGCTGCGGTGGCTTTTGATGATCCTTTACGGATTGGTGTTCCTTCTGGCCATTTTTGCCGACGGGGATTTCCTGGGGGTTGCCTTTGACTCCGGCGGAGTTACCACCGGCCCTATGACGGTGCCCTTCATTCTGGCCTTGGGTGTTGGTGTTTCCAACATCCGTTCCGACCGGAAGGCGGAAAGCGACTCCTTTGGCCTGGTGGCCCTGTGTTCGGTGGGACCCATTCTGGCGGTTATGATTCTGGGCTTTTTCTTCCCCAGCGGAGACGCCTCGGTTTCCATCAATTCCGCCTCCTTTGAAAATACAGCAGCAATCGGAAAATCCTATCTGGTGGCGCTGCCCCACTATCTCAAGGAGATGGCTGTGGCTCTGGCACCTATCGTGGTGATCTTCCTGATCTTCCAGTTTGCGGCCATCAAAATGACCTTCCGAAACTTTATGAAGGTGTTTGTTGGCATTCTCTATACCCTGGCAGGTTTGACCCTGTTTTTGACCGGGGTAAACGTGGGCTTTGGTTCTCTGGGTGCCATTCTGGGGCAGTTTATGGTGGCAAGCTCCACCCTGCGTTATCTGTTGATCCCCCTGGGGGCGATGATGGGCTGGTTTATTATCACAGCAGAGCCTGCGGTTTACGTGCTGGAAAAGCAAATCGAAGAGGTTAGCGCCGGCGCGATCCCCGGGAAGGCCATCAAGCTTTCCCTTTCCATCGCCATTGCTCTGGCCATGGCTTTGGCCATGCTCCGGGTGCTCACCGGCATTTCGCTGATGTGGTTCCTGGTGCCCGGCTACGTGATTGCCCTGACCCTGTCCTTCTTCGTGCCCGATATTTATACCGCCATTGCATTTGACTCCGGCGGGGTTGCCTCCGGCCCCATGACCGCAACCTTCATGTTGCAGTTTGTCATCGGCGCCAGTACAGCCCTGGGGGGCGACATCCTGCGGGATGCCTTTGGTGTGGTGGCGCTGGTTGCCATGATGCCCCTGATCTCCATTCAGGTGGTGGGTGCGCTTTACAAGAAAAAGAAGGACGAGGACGAAGTCCCGGCTCTGCCCTGGGCCGACGACGAGATCGTGGAACTCTGGGAAGAGGAGGCTGCCTGATGTTTTTTATCATTGCCATTGTATCCAT
The DNA here is from genome assembly GCA_017547975.1 of Clostridia bacterium. Classification (GTDB taxonomy): domain Bacteria; phylum Bacillota; class Clostridia; order Oscillospirales; family QAMX01; genus RUG11797. The sequence goes on along the minus strand of JAFYNU010000515.1, from coordinate 3,522 downwards.
CGGTGATATGGAAACCCTTTCGGGCATTGCCCAAAACCTGAAAATTCCTCTGGTGGTATCCATGCCGGGACATGGAACCGCCAGCAAAAGCATGCTGGAATTCCTGGGTATCGGCGGCGCCAGAGAGTGGCGGGTGGTGCTGATGGTTGCCACCTACGACAAGTGCAACCGATTGGTTGCAGCCATGCGCCGTATCCTTTACATTGACATTCCCAACAACGGCGTCGTCATGACGGTGCCGGTGAAATCGGTAGGAGGAGGTAAGTTTGTGTCCTATTTGAGCGGAGAACAGCAGTCCCCGAAATATACCCCCAGCCAGAATTATGAATACGAGCTGATCATCGCCATCGCCAACGAGGGCTACACCGATATGGTGATGGATGCCGCCCGCAAGGGTGGCGCCACCGGCGGTACCGTTCTGCACGGCAAGGGCACCGGCTACGAAACCGCCCAGCGGTTCTATCAGATGTCCATTGCCCAGGAAAAGGAAATGGTGCTGATCGTTGCCCCCGCCGACAAGAAGGCCCGCATCATGCGGGAGATCCTGCACGATGCGGGCCCCGATTCCGAAGCCGGAAGCCTGGTATTCTCCCTGCCGGTGGATACTGCCGCAGGTTTTGGTAGACCGGACGAAGAATAAGCGAAAGTGAATGCCCTTTCTACAGGGACTCAAAAAACAGTGAAACCGACCTATGTTATGATCATAGGTCGGTTTTGTCATTGTAGGAGCCGATGCCCACATCGGCCCGCCCCGGCGTGGTTGTGAGATCCCTTTCGCGGGGAGCAATTCCCGATTGTCAATTGGAAGCGTTTGTGATACAATATGGAAAACACACCCAAAAGGAGGAAAAGGCCATGCGACCCAGCGAATTGCAAGAGCTATTGACCACCAAACAGCCGCTCCGATTCCGGGAGGACGGACGTTTCAAAATATTGATGGTGTCGGATATTCACGGGGGCGTGGGATATGCGGCGAAGAAGACCATTGCCGCTTTGGATGCCCTGGTGCATGAAACCACCCCCGATCTGGTGCTTCTGGGGGGAGATATTGCGGGACCCGGGGTGGTGCACATTTCCACCGCCGATGAACTGCGGCACATGCTGGACGGGCTTGCCGCCCCCATGGAGCGGGCAGGGATTCCCTGGGCCCACGTTTACGGCAACCACGACGACAACTACGGCCTTTCCAACGCCGAAGCCCAGAAGGTTTACGAATCCTATCCCTTCTGCATTTCCAAAGCCGGGCCCAAGGAGCTTTCCGGGGTGGGCAACTACTTCCTGCCCATTTACGATGCCGAGGGAAAGGGAATCGTCTTTGGGGTCTACGGCTTCGATTCCCACAAGGGAATGGAGGAATTCTGCGAGGACTACGAGCTTCCCGCCGATACCTATTTCCGGGATCCCATGGACGGCCACGTGGGGGGCTACGACGGGGTGCGCTTCGATCAGGTGATGTGGTACTACCAGACCTCGGCCCTGATGGAAGAGTATGCCGGGCATAAGGTTCCGGCGCTGATGTATATGCACATCCCGCTGCCGGAGCACAAGCTGGTGATGACCCATCCCGAGCTATTTGGCACCGCCGGCAACATGCGGGAGGATGTGGCTTGTTCCCCCATCAACAGCGGTTTGTTTGCCGCCTGCCTCCAGCGGGGGGACGTGAAGGGGATTTTCACCGGACACGACCACGTGAACGATTTTGTGGGGGAATACTGCGGCATCAAGCTGGGATACGACGGCTTTTTGAGCTACCATGCCTGCCATGAGCATGACATCCGCGGCGGCCGCGTGTTTGAGCTCCGGGCGGATGATCCGGGAACCATCAAAACCTACATGCTCCGCATCCGGGAGGTTATGGGAGAAGCCGGAGATTCCGACCCGGCAAGGGGAGAACGGGCGGAAATCGAGGAAGCATAGGCAATACAAAAAATATCGAGGCAGTTTCCTGCCTCGATGTTTTTTTGCATTTTTACCAGTGCCGTAGGGGACGGCGCCCCCGACGTCCCTTGATCACTCTTCCAATGGGATATCCTCTTTTTGGGGGCACGTTCCCCGAGATTTACTTCTTTCTCTTAACCTCTGCATAGGGCCGTCGAGGGCGCCGGCCCCTACCGGGGAGGATGCGGGGAGGGGGAGTGCCGCTCATACCAACGAGTGGGATTGTTGAGTATGTACTGGCAGCGAGTCAGGTAATCAGCTTCGCTTCGAATGACATGTTCCATGTAAGATCTTTGAAAAATATCGATTCCCATTTCCTTGTTGCAGAACCGTTTGAATGCGGCAATGGTGCGTGCCAACAATTGGTTGGCAGGAGTTTGCGATGGGGGTGGGAGAGAAGACGTATCCTTGGAAAAGAAAAGTATGGCGTGAATATGGTCCGGCATGATGACATATTGATCCACGGTTACCCGTGGAATTCGATTGCTGTTTAAGAGATGCTTTTCGATGATAAGGCCATTCTCTGTCAGGCAAGCTTGAGGAATCGTTTGAGCAGGAGCATCTGGCTGTGCCTCCGGCGGCGAATAGGGTGACAAGAGGATATGAGAAAGCGGAGAAATATCTCTTTTCAGACGAATCGTAACAAAATAAGCACCCGCTGAACTGTAATCAAAATAGGGGAGACGCAATGCTTTGCGCGGAATAAACGTGTTTGGCATTATAATTCTCCAAATAGCATAACATCGAGGCAGTTTCCTGCCTCGATGTTTTTTTGCATTTTTACCAGCCGAATTCGGCGTAGTGGGGTTCGATGACCTGCTTGTTGTAGTCGTTGCCGCCGGGGAAGTTGGCACTCTTGAGGATGCCGGGGGTCATGCCGCGATTCATCAGTTCCTCCACCGCCACCGAGGTGACGCTCCAGAGGATGTAATCCGAGGCAATGCCGCTTGCGGCGGCGAAGTGGGCTTCGATGCCCTCCACCTCCATCATGGCTTCGGCGGCGGGGGCACAGTTGTCCAGGGTCAGATCCACCATTTCGTAGAGCTTTTTGCCGCTGGAGTGTACGGCATCCACCGCTTTCGCGTAGGTCATGCTGGACATGGCGATGACGGTGATGCCCATCTTCTTGGCCTCAAAGGCCAGATCCACCACGCTTGCGGTGCGGCCCGAAACCGAACCCACGATCAGAACGTCGCCGGGGCGCATATCGGAGGCCTTCAGGGCGTAGGCCGCAAGCCCTTCCATGTTGGTGTCCAGGTCGCTGCGGTCACGGACACGGCCGTTCTTTTCCACGTTCAGGTTGTAGGAAAAGTGCTTGTAGAAGATGGGGCCGCCGCCACGGTAGATCAGGTCGTTTTCGATGGAGTGGCAGATGCCGGAAAGGTAGATGTTGCCGCCCTTTTCAATGGAGTCGGCGATGAGGTTGCCCGCCTTGATGATGTTTTCCCGCTGGGTTTCCCGAACCTGGGCAAACAGTTCGGCAACACGGGCCTGATAACGGTCCAGAAGCATAATTAGTACCTCACTTTATTGTTGATTTTAATCCAGAATCCCGTGCATGGGATTGTTCTGCATGGGAGCGGT
>JAFYNU010000514.1 GCA_017547975.1 Clostridia bacterium | reverse complement strand
CGGCGACCTTGGTGACCATTTTTTTCATGGTGTTCCTCCGTGTTCTCATAATGAAAAAGCGAAGCCCGCAGGGGTTTCGCTTTTATAGTTTACTTGTAAAGGATCAGCGCCATCAGTCGCAGAGTCTCATTTCCAGCGTTGCGGATGGAATGGAACGAACCGCTGGGGGTATAGCAGACGTCGCCTTCTTCCACGTTCACGTCGGTACCGTTGTCGTTGAAAACGCCAACACCGGAAAGCACGTAGAAGCATTCCATTTCGCCCTGGTGCTCATGGGTACCGATGGAAGCACCAACCGGCAGGGTGATTTCGGCAAAGAGACGGCCCTTGCCGTAATATTCCTCGGAATCGGGATTGAGCAGGTTGGTGATGGTGACGGTGCCGTCGCCGCCGCGCATGTTGGTATTCACCTTGACCCAGGCTTCGCTTTTCTTTCTAACCATAGTGACCTCCTGTTATTTTTCCTCCAATGCACGCATTTCGGGAGGAATAGCTTCTTTTTGGGGAAGGGCATCCTTTAGGAGCTTGACTTCGCTCTTGTGGAAGACTTTGGGGGTTTCCGGATTTTTCACAAGGGAGACTTTCAGTTGTCCGGTCAGAAGGGTAACCTCCGAAACGGTGCCGCGACCCGCGGGAGTGTCCACCAGGGCACCTACCCGGGGGGTGGTTTTCAGAAGCTGTTCGTAGGCTTCGTGCTCGTATTTCAGGCAGCACATCAGCCGTCCGCAGGTTCCGGAATTCTTGACGGGATTCAATGAAAGATACTGTTCTTTTGCCATTTTGATGGAAACAGGCTGGAATTCATCCAAAAAAGTTGCGCAACAGAAGGGCCGGCCGCAAACACCGAGACCACCCAGCATCTTGGCTTCGTCCCGGACACCGATCTGCCGAAGCTCGATGCGGGTGCGGAAAACCGAGGCCAGCTCCTTCACCAGTTCCCGGAAGTCCACCCGTCCGTCGGAGGTGAAGTAGAAGAGAATCTTGCTTTCGTCGAAGGTGTATTCCACGTCCACCAGCTTCATATCCAGCTTGTGGGCGGCAATTTTCTCTTCGCAAATGCGGAAGGCGCTTTTTTCCTTCTTTTTGTTTTCTTCCACCTTGGCCAGGTCCTCCGGGGTGGCAATGCGGATGACCTTCTTTAGGGGAGGTACGATTTTCTCATCGGGAATTTCCTTGTTGGGAATCACCGTCAGGCCCATTTCGACCCCGCGGCTGGTTTCTACAACCACGTACTCGCCGGCGGAAACCTGTATTTCGTCCGGGGAAAAGTAGTAGATCTTTCCCACGGTTTTGAATCTGACACCAATAATTTCGATCAAGATATATACTCCATTGCCGCTTTATGGCATGCGGCTGCCAAACTTTCAAAATTAATTCAATATAGATGCAAAGGATGTGGTCAACCCCGCAAAAAAGGCGGAGGCAGACAGATTGGCATTTCGGTAGCCTGATATGTGATGCAGGGCTTCCAAAAGGGCGTAAACCTTTTCCTTCCCGAATTCGGGGACGGTTTCTTCGCCGGCATAGCCAAGACCCGCTGCACTTTTGGCCGAAAGGCACAAAAAGTCCCGCAGGGCAGAGATAAATGCATCCAGGTCGGTATTTGTGTCGCCAGCCAGGGTCTCTCCCAGGCGGTATAAAGCAAACTCATCCTTTCTGGCGGCGGTTTTTAGATAATTCAGGGCTGCTTTGCGCATGGCATTGCCCTTGGTAATCAACTCCAGGGCTCGTCCGGCGTATCCTCCCGAAAGACGAATGACGTCCTCCCGATCCAGGGGATCCATATCGGGGGCAGACTTTTTTAGGAAGGCGTCCATCAGGTCGTGGGTCAGAGCCTCGGCGGTATAAAGGGTGGAACGGGAAAGCACCGTGGGTAAAAGGTGACTCCTGGACCGACACAGGATAATGAATCGGGCAGTGTCGGGCGGTTCCTCCAGCAATTTCAGAAGGGCGTTTTGGCCTTCGGTATTCAGTTCCTCGGCGTCCTCAAAAAGATAGACCTTTTCCTTGGCCACGTGGGGGCGAATATAGGCATCGGTGCGTAAGCGTTTGATTTGCTCCACCGATATGACCTTTTTGCGGTCTTTTTCGGGAATGATAACGTCGGGATGTATCCCCTTTTCAATCAGACGGCAGGTGTTGCAGCTGCCGCAGGGAGGCGTACTGCTTTCGCAAAGAAAGGCAGTTGCCAAGTAACGGGCCAGGGTTCTCTTGCCGCTCCCGGCAGGGCCTTCCAGAACGATCACACGCATGCCGTTTCCCGACAAGGCGGCGGCTTTCGCCGCCGCCTTTAATCGTTCGTTACCAAATACGAGGAGACTCAAGCCTTTTCCATTCTCTCAATGTTGAGAACAAAGCAGGTGGCGCCGCCGACCATGACTTCCACAGGCATGGAGGAGTAGACACCGCCGCTACCCATTTCGGTGGTGGGCAGGAGCTGGCTGCGGCTGCGGGAATGCTTGCTGATGATACCGAGAACGGTATCCACCTTTTCATCGTTGACACCCACAAGGATCGTGGTGTTCCCGGCTTTCAGGAAGCCACCGGTGGTGGCAAGCTTGGTTACCTGGAAACCTTCCTTGGTCAGGTTGTGAATGACGGTGGGGGCATCATCGTGATTGATAATCGAAAGGATCATCTTCATGAGGGAAACACTTCCTTTTCTAAAATTTTATATAAATTATTATATAATAATAAATTATATGCTCAAATATAGCGCTTGTGGAGCATCACACCGGCAATGACGGGGCTCATTTCGAATTTTACCACGTCCCCGGGGGAACATTCCACGTTGGTTACGTCTGCTACGGTATGAAGGGTTCCAACCCGGCCCAAGACCCGACAGCGGGCACCGTTGATTTCCACGTAACGGTGGGGGGAGCGGAGCAACCGTTTCAATTCGTGCAGCATGTAGCGAATGGTGGTGGCGGGGGTATAAATATCGTGGTCCTTTTCCAAACAGAAACCGTCGGAATAGCCCAGGGGAATCACGGCGATGCGCATCCGGTGGGGAGCCTTGTAGGCCGAACCGTAACCGATGGTGGTGCCGGCTTCGATCCAACGGGTTTCAATCAGGGAGCACTCCCCGTAACCGGTTTTTCGAAGGCCAAAGTTGCCCTTCACCGGGATTCTGCCGGTGTAGGCCGAACCGATGCGGACCGCATCCAGATGGGCAAAGGGGAATTTGAAGAGGGCCGGAGAGTTGGCGGCATGGAGCAGCCCGGGATCAAAACCGGCTTCCTTTACGGCGTGGACCACCTTCATGAAGGCATCCAGCTGGCGGCGAACGCTCTTTTCGCCGATCTTGCCCACGTGGAAAGCGTTACAACAATGGGTATACATGCCGGTGACGTGCAGATTTTTCATGTATCGGAATACAGAAATAACCTTGTTGATCTCGTTGGGCTGGAACCCGTAACGGCCCATACCGGTGTCGATTTCAATGTGTACCGTTAATACGGTACCGGTCTGCTCCGCCAAATTATTTGCGGCAACAGCCGCTTCGTAGGAGCCGATGGTGGCAATACCGCCGCAGTCGATGATGGTTTCCAGTTCCGAGGGGATGGCGGTGGAACGGAGAAGAAGGATGTTTTCTTCAGAAAAACCTGCATCCCGCAATTTGACCAGGTCACCCGGTTCGGTAACAGCCAGAAAATGGATTCCCTGTTCCCGCATCAAACGGGCCACCTCAATCAGCCCGAAGCCGTAGGCATTGCCTTTCAGGACGCCGATGACAATGGCGCTTTCCGCCTTGGCACGGATGATTTTCAAATTGTTGGATACTGCGTCCCGCTCCACAACGAAAGCCTTTGTCATGGGAATCCCTCCTTTTTCGTATTGTCAGCGGCCCATCCGCTTCAGGTAACGAAGCTTGCGGTAGGCCTTTTGCGCCAAATCCATGCCCTTGGCAATCAGGGGCTTGTACTCCAGATTGAACTCGCCAACGAATTCACAGAAGTCACCGTTGAAACCCTTCTTGAACCGGTAAAGTCCGTAGAGCGGGTTGTCTTCCGAAATGTCACCCGATACCCCCCGGAAGTCGTAAATACGGCAGCCGGTTTCCAGGGACCAACGAATCATTTCCCATTGCAGGAGGTAGTTGGGCATCAGGTTGCGCTTTTCATTGGAACTGGCGCCATAGAGGTACCAGACCTTGTCGCCGTACTGGATGGCAACGGTACCGGCAATGCGGGTCCCTTCGGCGTCGTAGGCCATGTAAAGCCGGGCATTTTCACCCAGAACTTCCAAAAGATGCTTGAAATACTCCCGACCGCGTACAATGAAACGGTCCCGTTCGCCGGTGGTTTCCATGAGCTTGGCGAAGGCATCCAGCTCCTCGGGGGGGATTTCGGTATTTCCGGGGAAATATTTTACGGTAACGCCCTTGCGGGTGGCAAGGCGCAGGTTGTAACGGGTCTTGGATTCCAGATTCTGCAGGAGCTCTTCCTCGGTCTTTCCGCCAACCTGCAGGCGGAAAACGTAGCGGGGCTGGATTCCTTCGAAGTTCTTGCTGTCCGCAGGGAGACGGAAGCCGAAGGACTCCATAATTTCGATGAATTCGGTATCTTCCGAAAGCACGTCGGGGTCGATCTTGAATACGTAGGAGCCGTGTTTTTTTCCGGCTTCCCGGGCGCCATCGAAGAGGTCTTTCAGAATTTCTCTGTTATGCACGTCGCAAACCGGTCCCCGGGGGGCATACATAATGGAAAGTCCCATGGGGAGCTTGCGGAAAAGGAGCAGGAGACTGCCGCGGATCTTACCCTCGTCATCCAACGAAAGAACGGCACCGTTTTGCCAATTATTCTTCACACCGGTCCAAAGCCAGGATTGAGCAAAATGGCCTTTGACGTGTCCTTTGTTGAATTCTTCCATGGCCGAAACCATAGCGGTATCAGCAGCGGTAATGAGCCTGTACATGAAGCGTCTCCTTATATCAACCGAAATGACGGATGTTTTCGTATTGTTTGGGGGAATCTTCCAATGGAAAACGAAAGGAACTTCCCGATATGGCTATTATAACAAAAAAATGGACTTCTGTAAAGGCTTTCTTGTCCGAAAATAAATTGCTTTCGGGGAATGAGACTCTTGCAATTGGGACGCAAATTCGGTATAATAGTTGAAAGCGGAATTTCGACCGAAAGTCGGAAATTCCGGAATAGAATGAACAAGACGGAGGATGAAATATGTCTTACATAAATTATGGTCTGGATACCGTCCGGGCATACGATCCGGATGTGGCGGCAGGGCTGGAAGCTGAGCTCAATCGGGAACGCCGCAACCTGGAACTGATTGCCTCCGAAAACGTAGTGTCGCCGGCGGTTTTGGCGGCGGTGGGCAGCGTTTTGACCAACAAATATGCCGAGGGTTATCCCGACAAACGCTACTACGGCGGTTGTGAAGAGGTGGACGTGGTGGAAAATCTGGCAAGAGAACGTGCCAAAGAGATCTTTGGTGCCGATCATGCCAACGTCCAGCCCCATTCGGGAGCCAGTGCCAACCTGGCGGTGTTCTTTGCCCTGCTCCAGCCGGGTGATACCGTTCTTTCCATGAGCCTGGCCAACGGCGGACACCTGTCCCACGGCAGCCCGGTGAATATTTCGGGTAAGTATTTTAACATCGTCTCCTACGACGTGGACCCCGAAACCCATCGCATTGATTATGATAAGCTTCTGGAAACCGCCCGGGAAGTGAAGCCCAAAATGATCCTGGCAGGAGCCAGCGCCTACCCCAGAATCATCGATTTTGAAAGATTTGCCGCCATTGCCAAGGAGGTTGGCGCCTACTTCTTCGTGGATATGGCCCATATCGCAGGGCTTGTGGCGGCGGGACTCCATCCCTCCCCGGTGCCCTATGCCGACGTGGTCAGCACCACCACCCATAAGACCCTTCGGGGACCCAGAGGCGGCATGATCCTGTGCAAGGAGGAATTTGCCAAGGCCATTGACAAGGCTGTCTTCCCCGGTACCCAGGGCGGTCCCCTGATGCACGTCATCGCCGGCAAGGCGGTTTGCTTCAAGGAAGCGCTGTCCCCCGAATTCAAGGCTTACCAGACCCAAATTGTGAAAAACGCCAAGGCGCTTTCCCTGGCCCTTCTGGACAAGGGATTTGACCTGGTTTCCGGCGGTACCGATAACCACCTGATGCTGGTGGACCTTCGCAATTTCGGCATCACCGGCAAGGAAATGCAGAATCGCCTGGACAACGTCTATATCACCGTCAATAAGAACGCCATCCCCAACGATCCCCAGAGCCCCTTCGTCACCTCCGGCGTGCGCATCGGTACCCCGGCAGTGACCTCCCGTGGCCTGGTGGAAAAGGATATGGCCAAGCTTGCAGAACTGATTGCCCTGGCCGCCAGTGATAAGTACGAAGAGAACGTCGGCTACATCCGTGCCGAGGTGGAAAAGATCACCAAGGAATATCCTCTTTACTAAAATACGAAGGAAAGGGAGCGTATGCAGATGAAGGAAGTTACGATCCTGCCCCGTGCGTTGTCCCTTTTGCTGAAGGAAACCAATGGAGACGCCATCCGGCTCTATCTCCATTATCTTGCCAAGGGGGATGCGGAGGCAGAGGGTGCCATGCACAGCCTGAACCTCACCCGGGAAGCCTATGCGGCGGCCTATGCTGAGCTCATGTCCCTGGAACTCCTACCCAAGGAAAAGCGAGTGCTGGATGAAGCCCCCGCCACCTACACCCGGGAGGAAATCGCCCGTATCACCCGGGAGGACCCGGAATTTTTGGAACTAGTGCAGTTTGCCGAGCGCCGGCTGGGACACGTGTCCAGCGTCAGCGAGGTACAGACTCTTCTGAATATCTACCATTGGCAGGGCCTTCCCTGTAGCGTGATCATGCTTTTGGTGGGATATTGTGCCGACCAGTCGGCGAAACAAGGACGACGGCTGACCATGGGTGCCATTCGCAATACTGCCAATAAGTGGATCAATCAGGGTATTGATACCCCGGATAAGGCCGATCAATACCTCCGTACCCTGGAAGGACAGTCCCGTTACCTGAATCAGGTGACCAGGATGCTCCACATCACAGCGTTGACCCCGTCGGTGGAGGCGTTCATCCGGGAATGGGCGGACAAAAAAATGGACCTGGATCTGGTGGAACGGGCGGCGGATATTTCCGCCATGCGTTTTAGCGGGAATCTGAATTTCCGCTATATGAACGGAATCCTCCGGGGCTGGTTTGAAAAGGGCTATTTCACCCTGGAAGCGGTGGAAGCCAACGAAGGCAAGCGGGATCCCTCCCCGGCATTCGGGCAAAAGCGCAAGCCGGAAACGGCGGCCGCCCAGTCCCAAAGCGAGCTGGATTCCATCCGCAAAGCCCGGGAATTTTACGAAAAACATCAGCGCGAAAAGAAGGAATAAAAGGAAAGGGAGGATTCTATGGCCTATCATCCTGAAATCATGCGGGAAGCCCGGGAAAAGTACCGGGAAGCGGTACGGGTTTTCAACGAAAAGGAAGAAGCGAAAAAGAAGAGCCTCCTGAAAAGATCCCCCAGATTGCAGGAAACTTCCGGGGAGTTGGATCGCCTGTCGCTTCGTATGGCCCATGCGGCCCTGATGGGGCTCCCGGAGGAGATTTCGAAGATCCGGGCCCAGGCGGAAGAAATTCACCAGAAACAGGGGGATATCCTGGCGGAAATGGGGGAAAAGCGGGATTCCCTGCGGCCCCACTATATGTGCCCCAAGTGCGAAGACGCCGGTAGTACCGGAAGCGGGGATTGTGAATGCATGCTTCGTGTTTACAAGGACATGATGCTTGAAAAATATCGGCTTTATATTGGGGATGCCGCCTTGGATCAGGTGGATTGCAACCTTTATTCTGACGGTGTGCTCTACGATAACGTGTCTCCCAGAATGATCATGGAGTATAATATCAATGTTTGCCGAACCTATGCGGAATCCTTTGCGGTGGGCAAGGGGGGCGGCCTCTACATCAGCGGAGACTGCGGCGTGGGAAAGACCTACCTGGCCTCGGCGACGGTGCGTAAGGTGATCGAGCGGGGATTTTACGTCCATTGCATTTCGGCCATGGAGCTTTTCCCCAT
>JAFYNU010000513.1 GCA_017547975.1 Clostridia bacterium | reverse complement strand
TTGTTGACCTCCCAGTTGCCGGTATTTTTGCTCCAGTCACCGCTGAAGGCTTCGTCGCATTTTTCGCACTGACCGTACCAGCCCGCATCGATCCAGATGTCCTCCATCTTGATGTCATAGCGCTGCAGGTCCCGCAGACGGCGCTTCATTTCCTCGCTGGGCAATCCGCCCCACAGTTCGAAGGCCATCAGGCTTTCCCGGGTGGCAGGAGTGTGCTTCAGGTGGGAGAAATGGGCCTTTATCAGCCGACGGAACTTGTTTTGGAAGTCCTCCCCGGCCTGGTATTTCATGATCAAGACCGAGGTGGTGCGAAGCTTTTCCCCGGGCAGGAGGTAGAAGTTGGTTTCCTTCAGCCCAGACTTGACCCGGACACCCTCTTCGGTGCCGGTGAATTCGATCTTCCAGTCACCGGTCCAACCGATGGCTACCATATATCCCTCTCCCCCGGCGCTCAGGTGGAAAAAGGGCATGATCCCGTCGCTGGAGCGGCCGGTGATATTTTCAAAGCTGCAGGTGTGTCCCGGTTCTTTATCCAGATAAATGCGGTGCATACTGAATTCCCGGGCGGAGATGCGGTCGTTTTGGATGTAGAATCTGCCATCCACACAGCCCTGCATCACGTCCACCGCCAGGTTACCCTCCTGGGGGCTATATCCCGCACGGGGTGCGGGAGGCACCGGCAGGGGCAGAAGCACGTCGGCATCCCAAATATCCGACAGGATGCCCGAGGGCTCGCTGCCGTCATTTTCAAACCAGATCACCCATTCGGTGGCATCGTATTCGGGGAAGTGATGGAGTTTGGGGCGAAGCACCATGGTTTCGTCCAGGCGCCAGGGGGATTCCCCGTGGCAGGTGGTGGCAACCGGGTTACCCTTATAGTTAAGTGAGAAGGCAGCTTTCATTGTTGATTTTCCCTTTCGATCATATTTCGCAAATTTTGCTTGGCCCATTCGGCGTAGGCGGGCCATTCGTCGGGTTTGACACAGGCATACTTTTCGCCAGCCATAACCGCCTTGTACTTGCCGGCGGTGTCGTTGTGCTGCATGTGATTGCCCAAGAAAATATCCACGTGGATCTCCTTGAGGCGATCCATGGCGGCCCGGAACTTGTCCCGGCAGTCGTAGGAAAGACCGTAGGCATCCAGGAACTCCCGGCACATGGTATTGATGCCCATCCCTCCGTGAAGTCCGGCCATCAGGGTTTCCTTCCCGGCGGTGACCGGGAAGAGATAGCTCATGGCACCCGGGGTGTGGCCGGGGGTACCGATGGCGGTGAAGGTGGTGTTTCCCAGGGTGATCCTGTCCCCGTCGGAAAGCAGAATATCCGGGTCAAAGGTTTCGGTATAGGTCATGTCCAGCTCCTTGGCGTAGGAAAGATCCAGTTCGCCGGTGGCATATTCCCGGTCGGCGGCTCCCAGGGCGATCTTCGCCCCGGTGAGCTCCCGCAGGGCCTTCGCCGCACCGAAGTGGTCGATGTGACCGTGGGTCAGGAGAATCAGCTTCACATCATGGGGATTTAACCCCATCCGATACATATTATCCAGTACAACGTAAAGAGAATGCTGGTATCCGGTATCCAGCATGCACAAACCGTCACCGGTGTCCACAATGTGAACCGAGGCGGGCTCGGTGCCCACAAAATACAGATTCCCAAACATGCGGAAGGGCGGGAAGGTCCCCTCCCAGGGCGTCAATACAGTAGCCATACAGGTGTACCTCCATGGGTTATTGATGGTTTAAGTATATCACCATTTCCCCCGATCCGCAACCGGAAAACAAAAATGGGACACAGGAAAATGTGTCCCAATGGAAGTATCATTTTTCCATACCGTAAAGCAGGGTACCGTCGGGGGCGTAGATTTCTTCCCCGGCGAAAATGGTTTCGGTGGAGTCCCCATCCAAATTGAACCACTGGTGGGCCAGGGTCTTATGGATATACCCCAGGGAATCGGTAGCGATCACGTAGACCCGGAGCTCGTCCCCCTTTTCCACCTGATAGGTTTTGGAATAGTGGGTGCTGAAACTGCCATCATTTCCCAGAACCTGGTCGGTGATGTCCTCCCGGTCAATCTCCTTGCCGTTGACTTCCTCCACGCGTTCCAATTTGGTAAAGGTTACGTCGGAATTTTCGGATGCAGGTTCGCTATGTACCGAAAAATCCAGATTCACCTTCATCTGATTCGACGAATGGATGGAATGTCCCACCCCATCGGCTTCCACCCGGGGCAAATAGCAGGTAAAGAGATAAGCCACGTCCAGATTTTCCAGGTATTCCGACCTGGTGATCCCCCCTTCGGTAATCTCAACCTTGGGGTTTCCCACCTCGTCGTAGTCGATGAACATACCGATTTCCAGGGTGGCGGTGAATTCGTTTCCTTCCCGCTTCATGGGCAGGGTTTCCCCATCCATGGTCAGGGTCATTGTGGTTTCTTCGGTGACCTCCTTGGGGGTGATGCGGACGGTAAAGGGTACCTTGCCGCCATCGGTCAGCTTGCCAAAGCTATAGTCACTCCCGGCAAGCAGGCTCGCTTCCTCCTTGAGTTTTTGGTCCACGTTGTTATAGATGGCGTTGATCTGGTTTTCATAGTTATATACGTGGTTTTCCAGGGAATTGATCTTGTTCTGTAGGTTGTCGATCTCGCTTTTCAACCCGGCAATCCGAAGGATCATAACGACCAAAAGAAGGGTCACTCCGATCAATAACCAGCCTTTTTTACCAAGCTTGTTTCTTTTTTCTTCCATGGCCTTATTCCTTCGGTCCCAGACCCAGCTCCTCCGCGTGGGCCTTCATGGCTTCGATGACGATTTCTGCCACCGCCTTGACCTCCATACCCAGCAGAGCGCAACCGTTTTTGATCAGCTCCCGGTCACACTTGGCGGCAAATTTCTTGTCCTTGAATTTCTTCATGAAGCTGGAAATTTCCATATCGGTGATGCCCAGGGGGCGCATACGGGCGGCGGCCTGGACGATGCCGGTGAGCTCGTCCACCGTGTAGAGCGATTTTTCCAGATTGGTCACCGGCTCCACGTCGTTGACGTGGCCGTAGCCGTGGGCCAGAATGGCCCGGATTTCCTCTTGGGTGAGTCCCGCCGCCGTCAAAGGCTCTACTTCGTTCACAACGCCATAACCGTGAGCAAGAATAGCACGTACTTCCTCATCCGAAAGTCCGGCTGCCTTCAAGGGTTCCTCTGTGTATTTCAAATGTTCCTCGGGGTGCTGCTCATAGTCGTAATCGTGGAGATAGCCAATCGCCATCCAGTGCTCCTTATTCTCACCAAAATGCACCGCAAGACCGCCCATAGCTGCCATTACGTTCTTCGCATGCAGAAAGAGGTGTTCCTCCGTAGTAGTGGTACTCAGAAGTTCCTTTGCCAGTTCCAGCGTAAGCATATGCTTTCCTCCCCATCAAATATTGTCTTTACCTTATCAGATT
>JAFYNU010000512.1 GCA_017547975.1 Clostridia bacterium | reverse complement strand
TATTGGAATTGACCTTGGAACTGCATCGGTTCTTGTATTTGTAAAGGGAAAGGGCGTCGTCCTGCGCGAGCCCTCGGTGGTTGCCCTGGATAAAGCCACCGGCAAAGCCATTGCCATCGGTAACGAAGCACAGCGCATGCTGGGCCGTACCCCTGGTAACATCGTGGCCATCCGCCCCATGCGGGACGGCGTTATTTCGGATTATGAAGTAACCAAGCAGATGATCCGGGAATTTATCCACAAGGTTTGCGGTTTCCGCCTGGTAAAGCCCAGATTGATGATCTGCGTACCCAGCGGCATCACCGAAGTGGAAGAACGCGCCGTCATCGATGCGGGCCTGGACAGCGGTGCCCGCCAGGTATTCTTGATTGAAGAACCGGTTGCCGCCGCCATCGGCGCTGGTATTGACATTGCCAAACCGGAAGGCAACATGATCGTGGACATCGGCGGCGGTACCACCGACGTGGCGGTGATTTCCCTGGGCGGTATTGTGGAATCCAACTCCATCAAGGTCGCCGGTGACCGCTTCGACGATGCCATCATCAAATACATCCGCCGCAAGCACAACGTGCTCATTGGCGAACGCACGGCGGAAGAAATCAAGATCAACGTTGGGTGCGTTTACCCCCGTGAAGAAAACCTGGTTTTGGAAGTGAAGGGCCGTTGCCTGCTCACCGGCCTGCCCAAGGTGATCGAGGTCACCTCCGCCGAAACCATGGAAGCCTTTGAAGAAACCACCATCAGCATTGTGGAAGCCATCCACCTGGTGCTGGAGCGGACCCCGCCCGAATTGGTGGGCGACATTTCCACCAACGGTATCATCATGACCGGCGGCGGCAGCCTGGTTTACGGCTTCGACCGACTCATCACCGAGCACACCGGCATCATCACCCACGTGGCGGACGACGCCGTTTCCTGCGTGGTGTATGGCACCGGCAAGGCCCTGGATAACCTGGCGGTTATGCAGGACGGCACCATCAACATCTCCCGCAGAAAATACAGCTAAGGAAAGGAAGGTTCGCCTATGCCGGTATTCCCTTTGGAAGAATTGCGTGCCATGTCCCCCCGTCCCCGCATCCATTTCATTGGCATCGGTGGGGTACACATGAGCGCCATGGCGGAGCTTCTTTACACCCGGGGCTTCCCTGTCACCGGGAACGATAAAAATGAAAGCGATAACGTGGCTCACCTGCGGCAGGTGGGGGTTCACGTGGATATCGGCCACCGGCCGGAATACGTCCGGGATGCCGATATCATCATCCGTAACGCCGCCATTCACGACGATTCCCCCGACGTGATGGAGGCCCGTCGGCTGGGCCTTCCCATTTACGAGCGGCCGGAGGTGCTGGGAGCCCTGATGAAGGATTCCCGGGTGCGGGTATGTGTATCCGGTACCCATGGGAAAACCACCACCACCGCCATGTGCGCCGGCATTGCCGTGGCTGCCCAAACCGATCCCACCATCTTCTGCGGCGGCAAGTTGCCCGAAACCAATTCGGCCTTCCGCTTTGGCGCTCCCGACGTGTTCATTGCCGAAGCCTGCGAATACTGCGATTCCTTCCTGAGCTTTTACCCCACCCACGGGGTCATCCTGAACGTGGAGGAGGATCACCTGGATTATTTCAAGGACATTCACCAAATCCGGGACTCCTTCCGCCGCTTTGCCGATCTGGTACCC
>JAFYNU010000511.1 GCA_017547975.1 Clostridia bacterium | reverse complement strand
GAACAGCCAGTTGATGATGTTGCCCATAACCACCGAGATATCGGCGGTCTGAACCGAGTAAATGTTGAATATGTAGAAGAGTACGTAGATCAAAAGCAGCAGGGTGCCGCTGAATACGTATCCCACGGGCGTTTTGTAAAGCGCCTTAAAGTCTCTCTTAAAAATAGCAGTCAAGGCTTATTCCCCCTTCTTGTTTTTCCGGGAGCTTACGCGATCCTGGGCTTTGGCTTCATCCGAAAGGGTGATGGACTTGTTAACGTCCTCTGCCATGGCCTTTTTGCGGCTCCTGCGGGCACGGGTGGCACGACCTTCGTCTTCCACCACACGCTTGCCGGTGAGCTTAATGAAGATATCTTCCAGGGTGGCACCCACCGGAGTGAGCTGCAGAACCGGAAGACCGGCCTTTTCCAGTGCCAGGAAGACGTCCTTGCGAACGTCCTGATTTTCTTCCGATACGATCAGGAAGTCGTTGGAGCCGATTTCCTTGCTGCCCTGGGGAGTAACGCTCTTCATGCCGGGGAGCTTGCGCAGAATGCCCAAAACGATTTCGGGATTGCCGGCCACGCGCACGTTGTAGCGGTGTTCGCTTTCCACGGTACGGGAAAGGTTATCGGGGGTGTCGCTGGCAATGAGCTGACCCTTGTTGATAACCAATACGCGGCCGCAGATCTGCTGAATTTCCGACAGAATGTGGCTGGACAGAATGACGGTGCGCTTCTTGCCCAAGTCCTTGATCACGTTGCGGATTTCGATGATCTGGATGGGGTCCAAACCAACGGTGGGTTCGTCCAGAATCAGAACTTCGGGGTCGCCCACAAGTGCCTGAGCCAAACCGACACGCTGCTTGTAACCCTTGGACAGGTTGCGGGTCATGCGGTTGTAAACGTTGTCCAACCCGACAATTTCGCAGATGTTGCCGATGTGGCGGGCACGTTCCTTGGGGGTGCCGCGGCAACCCTTCAGGTCGTAAATGAAGTCAAGGTATTCCTTGACGGTCATGTCCATGTAAAGGGGCGGGTGTTCGGGCAGATAGCCAAGCTTTTTCTTGGCAAGGATCGGATCCTCCAAAATATCGGTCCCGGCGATCTTCACGCTGCCGGAGGTGGCAGAAAGATACCCGGTAATGATGTTCATGGTGGTGGACTTGCCTGCACCGTTGGGCCCGAGGAAGCCTACGACTTCCCCTTCGTCAATGAAAAAGCTAATGTCGTTGACAGCTTTTTTGTCCCCGTAGTGCTTGACAAGATTGGTTACTTCAATCATTTGTACTAAGCCTCCATCTCTAAATGAAAAACGGAAAAACTCCGCTTTATGACCACAAAAGCGGTACGTATACGCCGTGACAGACCACCGCCGCCAAAAAACGACACTTAGCGCATCATAGCGTAAAACAAATTATATCACAGCTTTTGCCTTGTTACAATACACAAATCTTATTATTTACTCAAAGAATTAACGACTGATTTCCGCCGATTCCGCAAGGCGGGTTTCCGGGGGATATCATGGCCGGAGAACATTGGAAAAAAGAAAAAACACTCTTGCAAGAATTGAAAAAGAGTGTATAATAGATATTAGATACAAGTGGACTTTCGCCGGGGCCTTCCCGGGACAATCCACACTTTGAAAAAGGAAGGATTTCAACTATGAAGATTACAAAGATTGAAACCATTCACGTTAAGCCCCGCTGGCTCTTCCTGAAGATTCACACCGATGAAGGTATCGTCGGTCTTGGTGAACCTGTTGTGGAAGGCCGCGCCCGCACCGTGGAAACCTGCGTCAAGGAAATCGCTGAGCGTTACCTGATCGGCCAGGATCCCCTCCGCATCACCCACCATTGGCAGGCCATCTACCTGGGCCAGTTCTACCAGGGCGGTCCGGTCCTCACCAGCGCCATCGCCGGTATCGACCAGGCTCTGTGGGACATTAAGGGTAAGTACTACGGTGTTCCCGTATACGAACTCCTGGGCGGCCGCACCCGCGATAAGATCCGCGTTTACGGCCACTTCGGCGGCAGCAACTACGAAGAAATCTGCGCTTCTGCCACCGCTTCCAAGGAAAAGGGCTTCACCGCCTTCAAGACCGGCGTCGGCGGTCCTGTGAAATTCCTGGATACCAAGAAGAAGGTTGACGAATTCGCTGCCCGTATCGCCCAGACCCGTGAAATCATTGGGCCGGAATGCGACCTGGGTATCGACTTCCACGGCGAAGTTTCCCCCGCTATGTCCATGCTTCTGATCAAGGCCATCGAAGAATATCAGCCCCTCTTCATCGAAGAACCGGTTCTCCCCGGCAACATCGACGAATTGGCTCGTGTGGCCCGTTCCACCTACATCCCCATCGCCACCGGTGAACGTCTCTTCACCAAGTGGCAGTTCCGTGAAGTTCTCGAAAAGCAGGCCGCTGTGGTTCTCCAGCCCGACCTGTCCCACGCCGGTGGTATTTCCGAATGCCGCATCATCGCCGGTATGGCCGAAGCTTCCTACGCCACCATCGCTCCCCACTGCCCCCTGGGCCCCATCGCTCTGGCCGCCTGCTTCCAGATCGACGCCGCCATCCCCAACTTCCTGTGCCAGGAAACCGTCACCCTGGGCGAAGGCTACCTCAAGGAACCCTTCAAGGTTGAAAACGGCTTTGTTCCCGTTCCCACCAAGCCCGGTCTCGGTATCGAACTGGATGAGGATGCCATCGCCGAAAAGGTCTTCGCCGGCGACTGGGAAACCCCCCGCTTCTGGTACGAAGACGGTTCGGTTGCCGTTTGGTAAGCGAAATAACTGCATAATGATACCGCCGGAAGGGAAATTCCTTCCGGCGATGTTTTTTGGAACTTTGGCGACACCCCCGGCCTCTATGGATCCCAGGGTGGTGGGGCCCTCCTTTACCGTTTTTACGTTGTCGAAGGGAGGTCAGTGGTTCTGAATGAATAATAATTGCCCATTATCCTTTCAGTTCGGTTGCAATCAGATTATACAGAATCCGATCCGCTACCGGATCCGTCCCAATATTTTCCAAAAGTTTGAAGGTGTTGACCGTAACAGAACCTGCACCGAACGCCATTCGTCCCATGGCCAGGGCGGCGATGCAGCTATCCTGTGCGAACAGGCCGCTGCCAAAGGATGCACAGAATGTGGTCTCGGTTTTTGCGGTACCGATCAGATAGTGATCCGGATAGACACGGCGGAACAAATCCATATCCAGAAGACCCACGTCGGCAAGACCGGCAAAGACGTCAGCATCTGCAATGTAACTGTCCATGTGGTAAAGCCAGTTTCTGACATAAATACGGCGACCAAAGACGGAGGTGAGATCGTCCGTGTTTTCTGTGTTGTAGTCAATGGATTGCATGAACTGTTGTGCCGACGTATTCGCAGTGTCCCAGAAACGGTCATCCAACACCAAAACACGTTTCCCATTCCATGCCAGTTGCAGGATTTCCGCCTGTCGATTCCGGATTTCCTCCGGTGAACCGGCAAGCGTACCCACAACAATGATCTCTGCATTTTCTGCAGATGCAACCATATCGATTCCTTTGCCTTCCAGATAGGTGTAGGCGGCACCGAGATTGCCGACTGCGAAGACGGCTGCTGTCAGCCCCGGAAGCGACGTTGTGTCGTGCACACGGAAGCGCTTGCTGTAACAGGTGGGCTGGCGGTGTCCGTTTAGCCATACCGATACGGTGTAGCTTCCGGCGCAAAGACCGGGGATTTGCACCTGCATGACCGATGCGGCCAGCGGACATCCTGCGGGATAGGTAAAGGAAACCGTTTCACGGAATGCGACACCGCGTGCCCCCGTGACCGAAACGACAGCCGAATAATCACCGGCGGGAAGAACATCCTCATTACACAGAACAAATTCCACCGTGAACGGCGTATTGGCATACAGCTGTGTCGAATCCATAAAGATCGACCACTTCAAGGGTGCAAAACTGTCACGAAGTGCGCTGACGATGGATGGAATCAGACTGCCGTCCCGATAATATACACCTTCATTGCCGACAGAAAAGCTGGTCAGACTGTAGCCGCACAGCTTCGGATTGGCGCGGATGGGATCAATGCTCTCCCTTCTCTGCTCTGCACCGGCATAAATCGATGCCATCAGAAAATCGCGGGAAGTCGGATAGACGTGTGCCAAATCGTAATGGGCGATCCACCGCTCCAGATGATCAAGCTGAATTGCATAATACGGAATCCCCGGATGATCGGGATGCGCCGTAGTCTGAAGATCGGTCAGCAGATCGTGCAGATCCAATTGATAACCAACACCATATTCGCTCAGAAAAACGGGATTGGTATCCCTGCCGATCTGACGGACAAAGTCCCGTATATCGTTCTGAAGAGGAACGGTCGGATACAGATGATTGTCCCCAACGTCCATAACGTAAGGATCAAGATTCGGATTGCCGGTACCGGAAGCTGTTTTCGTTGCCTGAGGACCTTCCGCACCCCAGCCGTAGTTCCACCGATCGGAGCCGGGATTGGAGTAACTGCCAATATCGGCGCGGCAATCCCATCGGCCGGATGAAAGCAGAATCAGACGGGTGTTGTCAAGCTGTCGCATCTTCGGGAGATACGACACAGCAAAATCAAATACGCCTGCTGTCTGCGGTGTCCGTGGGTGACGTTTGTCATCACAGGGACCGGGTTGCTCATTGAATATGCCCCATATGCCTACCGAAACGTGATTCCTGTTACGGCGGATCATATTATCAAGATATGCCGCCATGTGCTCCGGCATCTGCGGATAATCGAGCATACCCCAGGATACGGCAGATTCCACGTAAACCATCATACCGATCTCATCACAGAAATCAAGCAGTTCCTCCGGCGGCAAGGCCGAAAGATAACGAAGAGCCTTGAAGCCCATCGTCTTTGCATGAACAACCGCTTCTTTTCCTTCGATGCTGTGGGCACAGGAAAGCCATATCCGTTTTCCGTTGAGAATGAACCAGCCATTTTCAACGGAAAAGCTCTTGAATCCAAACCGTTTATGGAGGGATTCGGTTGTTTTGTCTGTCCGAACCGTAAGAGAAAGATCGTAAAGATATGGATCATCCGGCGACCACAGATGTACGTTCTGCATGGGAATCGTAATCTCACATATTGTACTGTCCCCATTGGAAACCACAGCTTTCGCAGAAGAGGAACAGATTTCCGTTCCGTGATCAGAAATCTGACAGTCAATGGCAGCTCGTTCGGCGGTCTCTCGCAGATTATTTAAGGTTAGCGACAGCGATACGGTTCCTGTTTTCGGGTCGGGATTAATATAAAGATCGTCGATGGCGCACAGCGGCTTTTTCTGAAGAGAAACGTTACCGTAGATACCGGTTTTTGAGATCACGGTATAATAGCTGTAAATTTGCGCGAAATTCGGCGTGGTATCCATGGCAATGCCATCCGGACCGACACAATCGACTACAGGTCCGTAAACACGGCACGCAAGCAGATTTCCCCCGCATTTTAGCGCATCGGTAACGTCAAAGACAAAGGGTTCTTCGGAATGAATGTGTTTTCCGATGGAAATTCCATTCAACCATACCTCGCACAGGCAGATGACCTGATCAAAACAAAGGTAAATTCTGTGATCGTCCCCGGCAGAAAGCTCGGTTTCAAAGCGTTTATAAAACCAAATCGGGGTATCTGCCCTGGGAAACAGATCTTTCACCAGTGCAGGAATTCCTGTCGGTACGCAATATGCGGGGTCGCAATCCGACGTGTAAGGTGTCAAATCGACAGTATGATGTTCTTCCGGTCGGGCATACCATGAATCATTTAAGTATTGCTTGTAATTCATAAGTATCTTTCTCCTTCATAAGGTACAATTCGGTGCGCACTCTATCGCCGATTACAGAAATATTCTACAATATCGGCACCAAAAATGCAAGAGGGGAAGCGGCGAAAAGGAGGCGGATACAAACGATACGAGTGAAATGCGGGTAATATATGGACAGAGTGCAAGGCCTGGCGGAGCGTGGTGATCACGTTTTGGAAAAACCAGTAGCCAAGAGGGCCCGGGTATGATATAATAGAAAAAAATAAAGAACACGGAGGAACCTATGAAAAACTTTACCTTCTACTCTCCCACTTACTTTGTCTTCGGCAAGGACACCGAGAACCAGGCCGGTGAATACGTCAAGCGTTTCGGCGGCACCAAGGTTCTGATCCACTACGGCGGCGGCAGCGTCATCCGTTCGGGGCTGCTTGACAGAGTCAAGGCTTCCCTGGACCAGGAAGGCATTGCCTACGTGCTCCTGGGGGGCGTTCAGCCCAACCCCAGAAGCGGCCTGGTCTACCAGGGCATCGATCTGTGCCGGGCGGAGGGCGTGGACTTCATCCTGGCGGTGGGCGGCGGCAGCACCATCGACTCCGCCAAGGCCATTGCGGCGGGCGTTCTCTATGACGGAGACTTCTGGGATTTCTACAGCGGCACCCCCATTGAAAAGGCTCTGCCTGTTGCCACCATTCTGACCATTTCGGCCGCCGGCAGCGAGGGCAGTGCCGACTCGGTTATCACCAAGGAGGAGGGCATGTTCAAGCGGGGAACCGGCGCCGAAGCCCTTCGTCCCAAGTTCAGCATTCTGAATCCTGCGCTGACCCAGACCCTGCCTGCCTACCAGACCGCCTGCGGCATCACCGATATTATGGCGCACCTGTATGAAAGATATCTGACCAACACCAAGGACGTGGAGGTCACCGACCGCCTGCTGGAAGCTCTGCTTCTCACCATGGTGCATGAAGGACCCAAGGCAGTGGCCGACCCCGATAACTACGAAGCCCGCGCCAACATCATGTGGGCCGGTATGATTGCCCACAACAACGCCTGCGGCGTTGGCCGGAGCCAGGACTGGAACAGCCACAACATCGAACACGAGCTTTCCGCTCTCTATGACTGCGCCCACGGGGCCGGTCTGGCGGTGACCATGCCGGCGGTATTTACCTACGTCATGAATCACGACGTCATGCGTTTTGCCCAGGTCGCCACCCGGGTATGGGGTTGCCAGATGGACTTTGCCCACCCGGAAGAAACCGCCAAGGCGGGAATCGAAGCCCTGCGAAACTTCCTCGTCTCCATCGGTATGCCCAAGAACTTTGCCGAATTGGGCGCCAGGGAGGAAGACATTGATAAGCTGGTGGAGGTCCTTTGCTACGGCGACGGCCGCCCCGGCACCATCAGAGGCTTTGTCACCCTCAACGCCGACGATTGCCGCAAAATCTATCAGCTCATGGTGTAAAGTTCGATCCCATAAGAAATCCCCGGCCTGCGCATCTGCGGGCCGGGGGTTCTTTTATAAGGTCGGATAGCTGTGGTTGACGTACTTGGCTTCCCAGCGGGCTTCCTCTCCGGGGAGGGGTCCCCGGTGGTAAAGGTCGTCGGCAATTTCCAGGATGGTGTCCCGTAGCTCCAGGCGATCCAGGAACTTTTTTGGGATAGCGTCTAGACCTAAGCGGGCACCCAGAATATTTCCGGTGACCGCCCCGGTGGAATCGCTGTCGCCCTCATGATTCACGGCGGCGATAACGGCGGCTTTAAAATCGGTTTCGTGCCGGAGGGCACAGTAGATGGCAATGGCAAGGGTTTCCTCCGCCACCCAGCCTGCCCCCAGCAGGTGGATAGCGTCCAGGTCATCCATGGGGTGGCCGGTAGCAAGGGATACGGCCCGGTCCACCAGCTCCATCAGCGCTTCCATGGCGGCGGAGTTTGGGAAGTAAGCCAGAAGGGCATCTTTGGCGTCCTCCACAGCCGAAAGAAGGGTACAACCCTCGTAGTGGGTCAACCGATGGATCATCTGCGCCAGCATAGCGGCGGGCAGGTAGCCAAGCTCATGCCCGTGGGTCAAGGCGGCGGCTTCGCCTCCGAGCCGGGTGATTTCTTCCGGGGGCGTAGTTTCGTCAAAAAACAGACCGATGGGAGCCACCCGCATGACACCGCCGCAGCCCTTGCTGTTATTCAGGGGAGTATCCATGGAACCCAAAACTGGGCTGAAGAGGGCAGAAATGCAGGTGTTTCCCGGTGCACGGGGGTGATTCAGGGCGGGGATATTGTTCAGCCAGGCGGCTCTCTGAGGAAGGACTCCAAATTCCTCGAATCTTTGGGTTTTCAGCCAATCCCGGTAGCAGATACCAATATATTGGGGATAGACGTTAAGGTTTGTCAGCGATTCCCCATTGGTGGCGGCCAAAAGGAGTCCGTTTGCAGTAAACAGGGTCATTTGGGTGTCGTCCGAAATCAAAACATCCCCATTTTCGATGGCATATTCGGTGATGCCCTTCTCCCCGTAGTGAGAGAAAATTTCCTCTTCGAGCCAAAACTCAACCGGATAACCCAAAGCGTCCCCAACGGCACCTCCAATCAGGCATCCCCGGTAACGATTGATGTCTTTCATAGATACCTCGTTTGTGTCAGTTGGTGTAGGAATAGACCTCACCGCATTCGATATAGGAAACCTGGATTGCGGGAAGCTCTTCCTTGAGTAGCTCCGCCACAAGCTCCATGCCGTCCCGCTCCGAACCAATGTGACCCAATACCATCAGGGTTTTGTTGAAGCCCATCTGGCTGGCATCTCTGGCGTATTCACCGAGCTGCCACTCGCAGGCTTCCCCGGTCAAAAGGATCTCGCAATCCTCCGAGTGCAGTTCGTCAAATACGCCGCCGGGGGTACCGCACATCAGCGAAAGCTTTGTGGCGGGAAGGTCACGGCTGCCGCTGATTTTGATATGGCGAATACCAAGCCGATTCTCCAGGTGTGCCGCCAATTCGACGGCAGTCATGGGGGTATGTAGGGTGATTTTCACCAGATCCCGGAAATCTGGAAACTCCATATCGGCGTCCAGATCCATGGCTTTTGCTACCCCGGCACAGATCAGGTCTGGGGTAGCGTTGTGGGGGAAATCGTGGTAGCGGTAGAGGGTGATGCCGGTTTCCTTCAGCAGGGTTTCCTTGGCGGTGGTAACCGGGTCATTTTCCAGGTGCCGGTCAAAATGGTCGTAAAAGGTGGGCTCGTGAACAACGAGCAGGTTGGCCCCCAGACGATGGGCTTCCCGGATAACCTCCGGGGTGGCGAACATACTCACTGCCACGTGGGTGACTTCGGTGTTAGGGTCACCGGCTTTCAGGGTATCCACAGTGTTTTCGCCGGGGGTCCGGGCCGCCTTGGCGAAGAGGTGGTTCATAATTTCGTATGCTTTCATGTGTGTCTCCTTTTTGACGTTACCAGGTGAAGGTGATGGTCTCTCCGTTCAGGAGGTACTTGGTTGGGGTAACCGATTCCATCCAATCCAGGGGAATCAATTCGTCTGTCTGTCGGGAACCGGCCAGAAAGCCTTCCCGCAGGTCGGCAAGCTCGCTTTCCTTCAAAATACCTGGCTTGCAGGAAACGAACAGGCAGGAACCGCTTCGGGACAAAATCTTCAACCATTGAGCGTTCTTTTCCCAGGGAATCTGTCCGGTGATGCCCACGCAGTCAGCGTCCGCCCCGAAGAAGGCGTTGTTTTGCACCAGGCGGAAGGCCAGGGTATTGACCCCCATTTTTCGGGTACGGTCCCATTCTTTGCCGCTGGTGTCATCTCCGGTGCGGTTAAAGTGATGGATCCCGGCGCAAAGATGACCAATGGCGTTGCAGCCAATGATGACGGTGTCCCCGGCGGCATCCCGGATGGTTTGGTAAAAGTCCTTGATGATCTGGGCGGTGGTGCGGGTGTTATCGAAAAAGCCCCAATCCCCCTCCGCCGGGAAATCACCGAACTCAAAGCCCCACCTGCCGAAGATATCAAAGGTGGAATAGTCGTGTTTAATCAGGGTGTAACCCCACCCCACCAGGCGGCGGGTGGTTTCGGCCACGTACTCCAGCACACCGGGGTGGGAGGGATCCAGAACGAATTCGGAGCGCTGGGTGTACCACTCCTCCGGGAAGATGTGGATGCGCCGCTTGCCTTCAATGCCGTTGATCAGATAGCGTACCCAAATGCCGGGACGGACCCCAATCTCCCGCATTTCCTTCGCCAGACACTTCATATCGGGGAAGTTGGGCTTAGTCTGATCCCAGGGGGCGTCTACGTTGTTTATCTGCCAGCCATCGTCAATGACCATATAAGGGATATTTTCGGCATCCCGGCACATTTCCTTGACAAAACGGCTGTCGGCCAGGATTTCTTCATGGGAGCTGACGCCGTAAGCGTAGTACCAGTTGTTGGAGCCGTAGACCACGTGATCGACCAGCAGGGGAGAGGGAGACATCACCTGGCAGAAATCCTTCAGGGCGGAAAAGGCACTGCAGGCGGGGTATTCCTTCATATATACCGTGGCACAATCCAGGACCCGGTCCCCAAGCAGGGTGGGTTGGCACCCGTTACGAAGGTCCAGGATCAGGGTAACCCCATCCCCGTCGCACTTCCACAGGGCCAGGGCGTTGGGCAGAACACCCACTCCGAAGCATTCGGTCAGTCGGTGGGAGGTGTCGGGATTCCGATCGGATCCGTTGGAAATGGCCATGTACCAGGGCATTCCTCGGGTGGAATCCATGGGAAGCCACTGGAGGTCACCGTAGCCCCGCTCCCAGGCATCCCCCAAAACCTTCACGTCGGGACGCATGGGAATATTCCAACGCAGGGTAAGGAAAGAAACACCGGTTTTTTCGCTTTTTAACCGGACGGTAAGTCCATCGGTTAACTCATAGGAGACATAACCGCCATCAAAGTTCAGATTCCCCGTCAGGCGGAGGTCCCCATCCGCCAGGGTCAGGGTGGTAATATCGGGATATCGAAGCTTCATAAGTACCTTCCCTTTTGAAAAATTGTTTTTTTTCTATTGTACATCCCTGGGGACTGTCTGTCAAAGGTTTTTGGAAAAAGAAAAAGCACTCACATTTCTGTAAGTGCTTTATGGCTGCCGAAGAAGGATTTGAACCCTCACAAACAGATCCAGAGTCTGTCGTGCTACCCTTACACAATTCGGCAATATCGTCTCTTCTCAAAGACAACATCAATATTATACCACGAAAATTCCATTTGTCAATAGGGAAGAATAAAAAAATAGAGAAATTTTCATTGGAGAAATGTGACTTCATCACAGAAGAAAACGAAAAGATAGGGTATACTATACTCACAAACCAAGAAAGGAAGTTACAACGATGTCAGTTTTGAAGGTAAATAAAGAAAATTTTGAAGAAGTAAAGGCCAGCGAAAAGAAGGTTCTTCTGGACTTTTACGCCGATTGGTGCGGCCCCTGCCGCATGGTGGGTCCCATTGTGGAACAGATTGCCGAGGAACACCCCGAATACGTGGTTGGCAAGGTCAACGTGGACGACGAACTCGAACTGGCTGCCGCCTTCGGCGTCACCAGCATCCCTATGCTGGCGGTGCTGGAAAAAGGGGAAGTGGTCAACCAGGCTGTGGGCGCCCGTCCCAAGGCCCAGATCCTTGCCATGCTGGAAGGCTGAGAAACGTACCGAAAGCGCCCTCCGGGGCGCTTTCTTGATGGAAGGAGAGCGTCGTGCAATACGCAATTTCGTTTTTAGAGGGGATCATCACCTTTATTTCACCCTGCCTCCTACCCATGCTGCCGGTTTACGTGTCCTACTTTGCCGGGGGCAAGGAGGGGGAGCGGGGTAAAATCGTCAAAAACGCCCTGGGCTTCATCCTGGGGTTTACCCTGATATTTGTGTCCATGGGTGCCCTGGCAGGAACTTTGGGGAGTTTCCTTACCCGCTATCGGACAATTGTGGACCTGGTTACCGGCCTTGTGGTGGTGTTTTTTGGCCTGCACTTCCTGGGTTTTTTTCGTGTGAACCTGTTCCGGGGAACAAACCGCCGGATGCATGGGGATGACTTGGGTTTTTTCTCCGCCCTGCTTTTTGGAGTGGTCTTTTCTCTGGGCTGGACCCCCTGCGTGGGGGCCTTCCTGGGGTCAGCCTTGATGCTGGCATCCCAGCAGGGGCACGTGTTGGAGGGGACGATAATGCTTCTCTGCTACTCCCTGGGGCTGGGCATCCCCTTTTTTGTCAGTGCCCTATTGATCGATAAGCTCAAGGGAGCCTTTGCCTTTATCAAATCCCATTATCGGATGATCAACCTGGTGTGCGGATTGCTTCTGATTCTGGTGGGCGTTCTGATGGCCACCGGGTTATTTGGCAAATTCCTGACGCTATTGGCCTGAGGGAGGAATGGGAATGAAAGACAACAAAAAAGCCATGCTTTGGGCACTACTTCTGGTGGCCCTGATCGTGGGGGCCATCCTGCTTTACGGATGGATGAGCAAACGTTACGACGGGGATACACTGGCGGAAAGCGAAGCCGGGGATACGCAACTGGCCCCCGACTTTACGGTGTACGACGGAGAGGGCAACCCGGTGAAGCTGTCGGATTACCGGGGGAAGCCGGTGGTGATCAATTTCTGGGCCACCTGGTGCTATTACTGTAAGGAAGAGATGCCCGATTTTGACGAGGCAGCCAAGGCCTATCCCGACGTGCAGTTTTTGATGGTGAATGCCACCGATGGTGTTCGGGAAACGGTGGAAAAAGCCAAGGAATACGTGAAAGCGGAGGGGTTTACCTTCCCTGTGGTGTATGATACCCAACGGAATGCGGTATCCTCCTACTATGTGACCGGATTTCCCACCACCTACTTTATCGGAGCGGACGGCACGGTGGTCACCGGTGCCGGGGGTATGATCGACCGGGCCACCCTGGAGCAGGGAATTGGTATGATTTTGGAATAGAGAAATCAAAAAACCGATTGCATTGCAGTCGGTTTTTCTGTATAATACGGGGTGGTAAAAATTGCCGCTCCGGCGGCGGAAAATGAGGCAGACTATGGCATCACTCTTGTTGGCGGTAATCTATCTGGCATTTATCAGTACGGGACTCCCCGACTCCCTTTTGGGCTCAGCCTGGCCCCTGATGGTGGGTGGATTTGAGGTTCCCCTTTCCTATGCGGGAGTTATCTCCACCATTATCTTTTCGGGCAGTATTGCGGCAAGTCTCTTCTCCGACCGTCTGCTCCGCCGGTTTGGGGTGGGCATGATTACTGCCGGCAGTACCCTCCTGACAGTAATTGGTATGGTGGGTTTCAGCCTGGCCCCTTCCTTCCCGATGCTTTGTCTGGCGGCGGTGCCCTACGGTCTGGGATCGGGTGCCATCGATACAGCCCTCAACAATTACGTGGCCCTTCATTATGCCGCCCGGCACATGAACTGGCTCCATTGCTGTTGGGGCGTTGGGGCAAGCCTGGGTCCCTACGTCATGGGGGCCGCGGTAAGTGCCAACCAGGGATGGCGCATGGGGTACGGATGGAATGCCGTAATCCAGGCGGTTCTGACTTTGATTCTTTTCCTCTCCCTGCCCCTTTGGAAAAAGAACGGGGATCGGGGCATGA
This sequence comes from Clostridia bacterium, assembly GCA_017547975.1. Classification (GTDB taxonomy): domain Bacteria; phylum Bacillota; class Clostridia; order Oscillospirales; family QAMX01; genus RUG11797. The sequence goes on along the minus strand of JAFYNU010000511.1, from coordinate 7,460 downwards.
CGAAAAAGGAATCCGAGCCCTCCATTGGTTTGGTGGGTGCCGTGAAGCTTCCGGGGGTCAAGGCTATGATGCTGGCGTTTGTGGGCTATTGCGGCTTTGAATCTACAGTGAACCTTTGGACCAGCAGTTATCTGGTGGAATTTAAGCATATCAATGCAGATGCAGCGGCCAGCTTGGCTTCCCTCTTCTTTATGGGGATCACCATTGGCCGGTTTGTGTCCGGGTTTGTGGCCGACCGGGTTGGAGACCGGAACATGATTCGGCTTGGAGCCGGGGTCATATTCCTGGGGGCGGCACTGATTGCGCTTCCCATTGCCAGCGAGGGAATTGCGCTGGTGGGCTTCCTGCTCATCGGTATCGGGGCGGCTCCCATCTATCCCTCTCTGGTGCATGCCATTCCCCATCATTTTGGCACCGCCCATTCCCGGGCGGTGACGGCGGCGCAAATGGCCGGTGCCAGCACAGCCAACACTCTTATGCCGCCCCTGTTCGGGGTGGTTGCCCAGTATGTGAATATCGGATTCTTTCCGCTTTTCATGGGGGCTTTTATTGCGCTGATGCTTGGTATGTATGAACTGGTTTGCCGAAAAAGAGCACGTAAATAAAAAAGAAAGCGAACGGAGAAATCCGCTCGCTTCTTTTTTTATCCAAACAAATTGCCAAAAAAGTCGCCAATGCCGCCGCCGTTATTACCGCTGTTTCCGGTATCGGTACCGGGAACGGTGGGATCCTCCGGCAGAATAGGCTCGGGTTCGGGTGCTTTTGCGTGGGTGGTACAGAACTTATCGTGTTCCTTGGTGATACCGTTGACGTAGTAGAACAGACCCTTGTGGCCTTTGGCTTCGTAGGTGGATTTGGCCCAGGGAAGCATATCCATGTATTCCTCGGGGATTTCCACCTTGATGGCGTAATGCTTTTGATCCTTGGTCTCGATGCCTCCGGCCAGGGATTCCCGTTCAATGTTGGGGGCACTGATGGAGGTGGTTTCCAGGCAATAGGGGGTTGCCAGCATCTTGGTTTCCTTGCAAAGGACGATTTCCTCGTGGCAGGTACATTTTTCCTTGGGCTGGTCGCCGGGATAGAAGTAACCGCTTGCCACCCGGGAGTCCCGGGAATCCTTGCTGCACCATTCGCTGGGAGCCAGACCGCAATCCAGGCAGTAGCTGGCGGAAACCAGTTTTTCGGGAGTTTCAAACTTCGCCTCCGGCAGATCTTCGTGAAGTTGGTCCATAACCTTTTTCCACAGGTTCAAGGCCGGGTTGCCGTCGGCACCCTTGATCTCCTTGGGATAGTCGTATCCGTACCACACACCGCCCACGTAGTAGGGGGTGTAGCCAACGAACAGACGGTCCATGTCGGAGTTGGTGGTACCGGTCTTACCGGCAGTATCAATACCCTTGATCTTTGCCTTGGTGGAGGTGCCCTGGGTGACCGCGCTCTGGAGCATGTAGGTCATGTAATAATTGGCCTTTTCGGAAAGAACGTGGGTGGAATCGTGGACGTTGTCGATGATCACGTTGCCCTCACCGTCGGTGATCATGGTGTAACAACGGGGGGAATTGTGGACCCCGTCGTTGGTGAAGGTGGTGTAGGCGCTGGTAAGTTCCAAAAGGGATACACCGTTATAAAAACCGCCCAGGGCCAACGAACCGTAGTTCAGGTCGCCGTCTTCGGTTTTGCTCTCCAGGGAGGAAATACCGAATTTGCTTTCCAGGTAGGAATAGCTGGTGGTCAAACCAAGCTCCTTCACCAGGGCAACGGCGGTGGTGTTGATGGAAAGCTCCACGGCTTTTCGCATGGTAACCCGCCCGTAGAAACCGGAATAGTAGTTTTTTGGGTAGGTCTTCAGGGTTCCCTTGAAGGTTGCGGGATCCTCCACCAGGGTTCCGTTTTTGTCGGTGTAAAGGGAGGGATAGTCATCGGCTACCGTGAAGGGGGTAATAAGGCCCTCCTCCAGGGCGGGACCGTAGGAGGTCAGGGGCTTGATGGAAGAACCGACAGACCGGAGCGATTTTGCCCGGTTGAGAACACGGGCACCCTGCTTGGTGCCACGGCCGCCCACCACGCCCAGAATATCTCCGTCGGTGGAATAAACGATCATGGCGCTCTGGGGCTGGGTGATGCCCTTCAGACGTTGGAAATTATCGCTGTTGGTATAAACCGATTCCATGACTTCCTGTACGCGGGGATCCATGGTGGTGTAAATCTGTAAACCGCCGGAATACAGGAGGCGGGTTGCCACTTCCTTGCTGTAGCCCAGTTGGGCCTGCAGATCCTTGATAACGGTATCTACCACCAGGTCCACAAAATAGGAGGGGACCTCATCGGTTTCATCTTCTTCGTTTTCGGTATCCCGGTAGAAGGAGAGCTCTTCGTTTTTTGCGTTTTCGTACTCGCCGTCGGTGATCAGACCCAGCTCGTGCATTTTCCACAGAATATTCTTCTGACGGTCCAGGTTATGTTCGGGATAAACAAAGGGATCGTAGTAGGAGGGCAGGTTGGTAATGCCTGCGATGGAGGCACATTCTGCCAGGGTCAGGTCCTTTACGTCCTTGCCGAAGTAAACCTGGGCGGCAGTCTGAACCCCGTAACACCCTTGGGACAGGTTGATGGTGTTCAGATAGAGCTCCAGAATGTCTTCCTTGCTCATGTTTTCTTCCAGTTCCAGGGCTCGCAGAATCTCCTGGAGCTTGCGCTGGACGGTAACGTCGTCGTCACCGGTCATATTTTTGATGAGCTGCTGGGTAATGGTGGAGCCGCCGTAGCTGGAGGAGAAGCCGGTCAGAAGTTTGATACCGGCGCCCATGGTACGCTTCCAGTCCACGCCCTTGTGGGTCCAAAAGCGCTCATCCTCGATGGCGGTGATGGCCTTTTTCAGGTAATCGGGAATGTCTTCATAATCCACCCATTCCCGGTTTTGTTCCCCGTGAAGGGTGTAGATGACGGTGTTGTTTCCTTCGGCATCGGTGGCGAAAATCTGGGTGGAATAATTCAGCTCGGTGGAGGTGATGGTCAGATCCATGTCGGTATCAATGTATTTATTGATATACACCCCGGCCGCCATCAAACAGATGGAACCGGTGATGATCATAACCAAAACAACGGCCAGGATCGCCTTGAAAATGGTGCCAAAAATGTTGTTTTTCAAACGATCCCGCTTTTTTGGCTTGGCGCGGGATACGCATTTTCTTAAAAAGGACTTAAAATCAGCCAAATTTCTACCTCCTTATTTCCTCTCGCGGTTTGCAATTTTGGAGAGCAGAATCATATCGTCGGGTTGAACCGTGTCGGTGGCGGCCTTGTTTTGGGTTTGGTAACCGCATTTGTCGCATCGGTGCAGGATCATCCATCCCTTGTTGCCCTTGTAATCCACTCCGATGGGACGTAATACCCCGCCGCAGTCGGATGCCCGGTCCCCCGGGGTCACGTCCACGTGTTTGGAGGACAGGCAGAAGGGACAATGGTTGCGGTAGCTGCCGTTGGTGACGGGAAGCACCTCACGGCCGCAAACCTCGCAAATAAATCCGGTGTTTTCGCTTTTTCTTGACATAGTGTAACCTCAACCCAGAAACGGTATGCCCGAAACTTCCCAAGGAAGCTTCATTTTGTTTGTGTGTAATCCCGGGGGCCGAATAACCCGGAACCGATTCGAACCATGGTAGCCCCGGCCAGAATGGCTTCCTTGTAATCGGCGGTCATACCCATGGAAAGAATATCCAGGGAATATGCCTCCCGGAGGGAATCGAAGAGTGCCCGTGCGGCCTTGAAATAAGGAGTGGGATTTTCCCCAACGGGAGCAACGGTCATGAGTCCCCGGACTTTGACGTGGGGGAAGGCGGCAAGATAACGGAGAAATTCCTCCGCCCTTTCGGGGGAAATGCCGCTTTTGGTTTCCTCGGTGCCCGAATGGATCTCCACCAAAACCTCCTGCACCAACCCCTTTCGGGCGGCCACCCGTTCGATGGCTTCGGCGGCGCTTTCGGTGCACAGGGAATGGATCAGGTCGGCTTTGCCCACCAGATACTTGGCCTTGTTGGATTGCAGGGTGCCGATAAAGTGGAGGGAGGCTCCGGCATAGGCGTTTTCCTCGTACTTGCGGCAAAGCTCATCCGCCTTGTTTTCCCCTACCAGGGTGACACCTGCTTCTATGACGGATTGAATCTCTTCTTTGTTCCGTGTTTTTGTGGCGGCAAGCAATGCCACCGGACGTCCCGCCTCTTGGGAAAGGGCGGCGATTTCCGAAAGGTAGCGTGCCGTGTTTTCCTGAATGGTTGTATGGCTCATACTGGATTTCCTTTGGGTTCGAAGGGAACCAAAATGGGGGTACGGTGTTCGTAGATGGTGTAGGAATCAAATCCGGCCCGGCGCAAAATGTCCTCCGCCTGGTCGAAATCAGACTGCAGATCGCCGGTGCTGTGGGCGTCGGATCCCACGGTAACCAGGGTGCCACCCAATTCCCGGTAACGGTGGATGGCCCCTTCCATCAGCCGGGGATATCCCTTCCGCAGGGTGGCGGTGTTGAGCTCCAGCGATTTCCCCCGGGAAATGACAATCCGCAGGGTTTCGTCCAATTCCTCCGGGAAATCCTCCAGCTCCAAAATCTCACCGCAGGAAACGTAGAAATACCGTAGGGGATAATCAATGTGTCCCAGGGTATCGTATTCTGCTTCGGCGGCGAAGGCGGTAAGCTCCGACATGTAGCGCCGCAAGACCGCTTCGCAGTCGGCCCGGTCGGAGTATTCGTGGTAAATCATGCTGAAATTCCCCGAAAGGCGATGGAGCGACCCGATGACGTATTCGTAATCCTGCATCGAAAGAATACGTTCGGCAATGGCGGGAAAGGCGGTTGCCTGACCAAACTCGATGGAAAGGGGCATGCGGATACCGGCGGGAAGGGATTCCCGGGCTTCCATCATGGTTTTGCCCATGAAATTGGTATAGGGGTTGCCCTCCTTGTCAAAATTGGTGTCGGCATGCTCGGTGAGGTAAAGGTGGGTCATCCCCCGGGAAATGGCGGCTTCGGCCATTTCCCAAAGGGTGGATTTGCCATCGTGGGAGCAGGTGGAGTGGGTATGGGTATCAACGGCAATCATTTACGGATGTAGGCGGCCATGCCGGCATAATCGGTCAGGGCAAATTCTTCGGAGGTGTGATTTGCCATATCCTTCACGGTGATACGGCCGGCTTCCACTTCGTTGCCACCGAGGATGATGACGTAGGGGATATTTTCCTTGTTGGCGTAATCCAGGGACTTCTTCATCTTCCGCTTTACGGTTTCCAGGGTGACCCGCAGACCCTCCCGGCGAAGGCCCATGGCCAGGGCTACGCTGGCGTTTTCGGTGCCCATAGGAACGATGAAGAGCTCGGTTTCGGTGCCCTTGTTGGCCTGGCCGCGCTCGATCAGAACGGCGTAGATCACGTCCAGACCGAAGGTCATACCAACGGCGGGGATATCACGGCCGCCGGAAAGCTTGCCGATGATGTTGTCGTAACGGCCGCCGGCGCCGATGCTGGAGGTGACGCCCCCTTCGGTCATGAATACTTCCCAGACACAGCCGGTGTAAATATCCAGACCGCGGGCCAGATGGGGAGCATAGACGATGGAATCGGTGATACCTGCGGCATCCAGCATACCGTAAAGCTCCTTCAGGTCGGCAATGCCGGCGTTGAGCAGGTCGTTGCCTTCTCCCGCTTCGGTGCAAAGCTGGTCAAAGGGCATGGCGAACAGGTCGAAGAGGCGATCCAGGCGTTCGGGTTCAATGCCGGTTTCGGAAAGCTCGTCGGCAACACCCTTGCGGCCGATCTTCTTGAGCTTGTCCACCGAGGTGATGACGGCGGCGGTGAGCTCTTCGGGAATACCCGCAAGCAGGATGATACCCGACAGCAGCTTGCGGCTGGAAAGCTCAATGCGGATAGGAAGCTCCAGACGCTGGAAAACCTCCACCGTCATGGTCAGGAATTCCACTTCGGCGGTAAGGCTGTCGGCACCGGCCATATCCACGTCACACTGGGTGAATTCCCGGTTGCGGCCCGACTTTACGGGGCCGTTACGGAATACGTGACCGATTTCGTAGCGCTTGAAGGGCATGGTCAGCTGGGGATTCATGGCAACCAGCTTGCACAGGGGAACCGTCAGGTCGTAACGCAGGGCCAGGTCACGGCCGCCCTGGTCGGTGAGGGCATAAACTTCCTTCAAAATTTCGGCACCGCCGGCGTATTTGCTGGCCAGAAGATCCAGGTAGTTGATGATGGGGGTTTCCACCGGGGAGAAACCGTACTTTTCAAAGCATTCGGTGAGGATTTTGGTAATATCGCGTCTAACGCGCTGGCGCTCCGGCAGGTAGTCGAAGGCACCTTTGATGTTTCTGGCAAGATCGGACATATGATTACTTCCTTACTTTCTGATGATTTTGGGTCCTGTGGGGGTATCCTCCACGGTAATATTCATGGCGGCGAGAATATCGCGGATTTCGTCGGCACGCTTGAAATTCTTGGCTTTGCGGGCTTCCACGCGTTCGGCAACCAGGGCCAGGATTTCGGCATCCTCTTCGCTTACCTGGGCGGGGGCGGCGGTTTCGGCCTGCTTCTTGGCGGCAAATTCGTCAGCCTTTTCGAGAAGCGACAGGGAAAGAACCTTGTCGAATTCGCCGATCAGGATGCGCTTGGTGAAATCGTTGGTCTTGGCCTTGAGCACGTCGTAAAGGGCGGTGATGGCCAGGGAGGTGTTGATGTCGTTTTCCAGGGCTTCCTTGAAGGAGGCGCGAAGCTTTGCGGCGGCTTCTTCATCCAGGGGCATTTCCTCCTTGGAAAGGGCGGCGATGCGGCTCAGGAGCTTTTCGTAGGTGACGGTGGTGTTGTCCAGGGCTTCGTAGGAGAAGACCAGAGCCTTCCGGTAATGGGACTGCAGGCAGAAGAGGCGGTAGACCATGGGGTCGTAGCCCTTGGATTCCAGCAGAGATACCGTCAGGAATTCACCCTTGGACTTGCTCATTTTGCCGCCGGTGGTGTTCAGGTGAAGCACGTGGAACCAGTTGGTGCACCACTTGTGTCCCAGGTAGGCTTCGCTCTGGGCGATTTCGTTGGTGTGATGGGGGAAGGCGTTGTCGATGCCGCCGCAGTGGATATCCAGATATTCACCCAGGTACTTGGTGCTGATGGCGGAGCATTCAATGTGCCAGCCGGGGTAGCCTACGCCCCAGGGGGAATCCCACTTCAGTTCCTGATCTTCGAACTTGGACTTGGTGAACCACAGAACGAAGTCGATCTTATTGCGCTTGTTGGAGTCTTCCTCCACCCCTTCCCGGACGCCGGTTTCCAGATCTTCGGCGTCGTGCTTGTTGAATACGTAGTATTCCGAAAGCTTGGAGGTATCAAAGTAAATGTTGCCGCCGGCTTCGTAGGCATAGCCCTCTTCCAGGAGGTTGGAGACCATTTCGATGAATTCGGGGATGCAGGAGGTG
>JAFYNU010000510.1 GCA_017547975.1 Clostridia bacterium | reverse complement strand
GGCCGATTTGGGCGGGGCGGAAGCTTTCGGGCGAATCCAGATAGCGGCGAAGGGCCCGCTCTGCCCCGTCCCGGATGAGCTTCCGGGAAGTTTCCGGATGCTTATGAATGGCGGAGGCATTGCGAATCCGGTACTCGTCAAAATCGCATTCCTCTCCGCTGCCCGTCATGAGTCCTTCCTTCACGGTTACCGTTTCAATGCCGGGAACCAGCTCCTCGGCTTCGGCGGCAAAGGCCTTGCATCCGCAGGCCAGGATGGGGGTCACACCGCAGGCAGCCGCCACGAACATACATTGGCCGAATTCCCCCACCGAAATGCCGTTGATTTGGCAATCGATCACGTCAAAATTCTGGGTATGGCACAGGTGTCCCCGTTCGGTCCCCGCCTTGGGATGCTGTCCCACCCAGGCAATCACGTCGTACCACCGGTCCAGGGCAAGGGGATAGGGGCCGGGGCCCCAACCCCGCTGGTATTCCACCCGTGGATCCAGCAAAAGCTGATTGATGGCTCCGGGGCCGTGGCCGTCCATGACCACGATCTCGGCCTTGGGGCAGACTGCAAGGAATCCCTCTGCGGCGGCGTTCACCTCCCGGGTCAGGAGTTCCTTTCCGGTTTCATAATAACGGCTATCCGGGTAGATCCAGTCGATGGCGTTGACCACACCGGCTACCCCTTCCATATCGGTCATAATGGCAATTTTCATAGCGGCTTTCTCCCTTTATTCCTTCCAGGGATTTTCTTCGTTGTAGTATGGGTAATTTTCATTGGTGAAGGCATCGGGCTTCCAGCAAAGGTCCTTTTGCCCCGACCCGGTGAGGGTGGCGGCCTTCCGCCCGTCACATTTGGGATCGCTGTAGCGGTCAAACCATCCTTCCAGTTCCCCCTCCAATTCAGAAAGCACCGCCGAAAGGGCGGGGTCGGCAATGCGGTTTTCTCTCTCCCCGGGGTCGGAAATCATGTCATAAAGCTGGCTTGTGCCGTGAAGGTAGTTTTTCACCAGCTTATACCGTCCGCGCCGGAGCATCCGCACGAAGCCATACTCGTCGTGAATCTCCACCGCCTTTTCCTCCCCCTCGGGGCAACCGCCGGCAAGGTAGGGAACCAGGCTTTCCCCGGGCTGTTTGTCATTCAGGTCGACCCTGGCCCCGGCAAGCTCCAGAATGGTGGGATAGAGATCGCAATGGGTAGCACTACGCTCCGCCACAATCCCCCGCGCCTCCGCCCGGGGCAGGCGAATGACGAAAGGCACCTTCACCGAAGTATCGAACATATTGGGGGGATAGGTGCCGTTGCCCTTGCCCCAGATGCCGTGGTGGCCCATGTTCATGCCGTTGTCGGCGGTGAAAATGATGACGGTATCCTCGTAAAGGCCCTCCTGCTTCAGCTTTTCCACCAGGCGGCCGATTCCCGCATCCATGGCGGTGATGGCGGCATAGTAGCCGGTCAGATTTTCCCGGCGCTTTTCAGGGGTATCCCCCACCGGGGCGCTGGAAACCTGATCCCGGTGAATTTTTTCCACCGGTGCCGATTGGAAGGGGCAATCCCGGTAGAGTTCCAGATATTCCGCCGGGTGCTCCGCCGCCTCCCAGGGGGAATGGGGCGCGGTGTAGTGTACCTGCAGGCAGAAGGGATTGGGCCCCTTGCCCAGTTCATCCAGGTAGTCCAAAGCCCGGTTGGTGATCACGTCGGTAACGTAATCCCGGCAATCGGTGAATTTTCCGTTTTCGTAAAAATCCGGGGCGTAATAGTGGCATCCCCCGCTGGAAATGGTGAACCATTTGGAAAAGCCCTTCTTGGCCTCCTCCTGGTTGCCCAGGTGCCACTTTCCCGAAAGGGCGCAGGTGTAACCCGACGCCGCAAGCTCGGCAATATAGCTGGGGTGCCCCGCCAAATATTCAATGCCCACGTCGGGGTTACGGAATTTGTAATGATCCTTCATGTAGGGGTGATTGGCGGTGTTCACGTTGCCCCCGGAAATCCAATCCTGAACCCCATGGCAGGAGGGCATTTCCCCGGTTACGATGGATGCCCGGGCTGGCGAACACACGGGGGAAGCACAGTAAAAATTTTCAAACCGGACCCCCTCCCGGGCCAGAGCGTCAATATT
>JAFYNU010000509.1 GCA_017547975.1 Clostridia bacterium | reverse complement strand
GAGCGAGCCGCGGATCGTTCAGGCAGCGGAAATCCTGGACTATACCCAGGCGGAACTGACCAACGCTTCCGTGGATGAAGAGAATCTCAAAACCGGCGGCGAAGGCACCGTCATCCTTTTCCGTTTTCAGCCGGCAAAAACCCTTTCCTTTTCTTGTGACTACTATTCTACCATAGTTTCCTGCTTTTTTCCATACTCTTATGAAAAGAATCCGACAAAATATGCCCTGCCGGATAAAATTCCGGCAGGGCAGGCTTTATTTTTGATCTTTTGCTTACGCCCAGAAGAGGCCGCCCGGCTTCTTGGACTTGATGATGACGTCCTTGAGGAAATCCACAGCCTTTTCCAGGCCTTCTTCGGAGGACATCAGGCTATCTTCATGTTCGATGCAGATGGCACCTTCATAGCCGGCAAGAACCAGCTGGCTCATCATGTCGCACCAAACCTGGTGATCGTGACCGTAACCAACCGAACGGAAAATCCAGGAACGGTTCAGTTCGTCACCGTAATGCTTGGTATCCAGAACGCCGTTTTTGGCGGTGTTGTAGGGTTCAATGCGGGTATCCTTGGCATGGAAGTGACCGATGGCACCGGCGAGTTCACGAATGGCGGCAACCGGGTCGATGCCCTGCCAGAACAGGTGGGAGGGGTCGAAGTTGGCGGTGATGATGGGGCCAACCGCCTTGCGCAGACGCAGCAGGGTTTCGGGGTTGTAAACGCAGAAGCCCGGATGCATTTCGAAAGCGATCTTTTCGATGCCGTGTTCGGCGGCGAATTTGGCGGTCTTCTTCCAGTAGGGAATCAGGACCTTTTTCCACTGCCATTCCAGAATTTCCAGGAAATCTTCCGGCCAGGGGCAGGTAACCCAGTTGGGGTACTTGCTGCGGGCAGAGTCGCCCGGGCAGCCGGAGAAGGTGACAACCGTCTTGACACCCAGCTTTTCAGCCAGCAGGACGCAGTTTTCAAAATCCTTGCGGAAACCTTCGGCGATTTCCTTGTTGGGGTGCACGGGGTTGCCGTGGGCGGAGAGGGCGGCAATGGTCATGCCGGCTTCGTCGATGACAGCCTTGAATTCAGCAAGCTTTGCTTCGTCGTTCAAAAGAACTTCGGGGTCGCAGTGGGCTTTGCCGGGGTAGCCGCCACAGCCGATTTCCAGGGCTTCCACACCCAGGGACTTCAGATAGGCAACCGCTTCCTTGAAGGGACGATCGCCAAGCAGTACGGTCAGTACGCCAAGTTTCATAGTGTTTTTCTCCTTATATTTTTATTTTGTGGAAACGAATTTATTTTTGCTTCTCCCCATTGGGACCCTTGCCGGGCCATTCATCCAATTCGGGATCCAGGGGATCTGAGTTGAGGATCTTCCACTTGCCGCTCAGGGCAGGAAGCAGGGATCCGCCGTCGGCGGTGATGCAGGTACCGGTGATGTAACCCGCGTCTTCGCTGGAGAGGAAGCACGCCAGCTTGCCGATTTCGCTTGCGGTGCAGAAACGCTTCAGGGGGATGCAGCTTGTAACGCCGTCGTAGTAGTCGGTATCGTCAATGCCAAAAACCTTGCGGGTTTCGTTGCAATCGTCGGGTCCGGTGTAGCCCGGGGCAATGGCCACCACCCGGATGCCGTGGCAGGCAAGCTCCATGGCGGCGTTTTGGGTGAATTTATCCAAGCCGGCCTTCACAGCGGCGTAGGCGGTGAAGTTATTCCAACAGCCCTTGTCGTGGTTGCTGGAGATGTTGATGATGGTGCCCTTGATGCCGTGGCGGATCATGTTGAGGGCGGCATATTTTGTGGAGAAGTAGGTGCCCTTCAGGTCGGTATCCACCACCCGGTCAAACTTCTTTTCGGTGGCTTCCAGAAGGGGGAAGATCACGGTGACGCCGGCGTTGTTGATCATCACGTCCAGGCCGCCCATCTTTTCCTCCACTTCGGCAAACATGCGCTCGATGTCGGGAACAGAAGAAATGTCCCCCTGAATCAGGTACCCCTTGGCACCCAGGGCTTCCACTTCCCGCAGGACCTCCTCTGCCGGAGCTTTGCTGCGGTTGTAGTGTACCGCCACCTGGTAGCCACGCTTGGCATATTCCAGGCAAAGCCCCTTACCAATGGTGCCGCTGGCACCGGTTACGAATACGTTTGGCATATTGTTCTCCTTTCATCCCGTTTTCATACGGAAATCGCTTATTCTTGCGTCATCTTTTCGGGATCCAGCACCACGAATGCGGTGGCGATGGATCGCATATCCCGGGCGGAGCTGGGTTTGTTGATGAGCTTCCCGTCATGGATCATGGTGGAGGAGGAGCCGCCGTCCAGGTTGGCGCAGTTCACCGCCCCGTATTCCAGCATGATTTCGATTACGTCGGCCTGGCTGGCCCCCACGCTCTTGGTGGAGCGGCCGTCAATGGCTAAGAACAGGAAGGTGCCGTCGGCAGTCTGGCCAATGGAGGAACGGGGATGGATACCGGTGACTCCCACCTTGGTGGGAACCCCATTGACGATCAGGAAGGGGTTGAATTCAATGCAGTCCCGGATGTTGCTTTCCTTAATTTCAGCTTCGGTCATGCGCTGGAGGATGAGCTTGCCGTCGTAGGTGATACCCACCACGTCGTGCTTACTGCCCTTGGTGCTGTTCCAGACGATTTCCCCGTCCTGCATAACAATGCCTTCGGCGTATCCGCCGTTACCGGTCCCGTTTTTGTCGCTGAAGCCGCCGGCGTTGAGTCCGGCAACGGCGTCCAGGCGTTCGCACATGTCGTCCAGGCGTTCCCCGGAACGTCCAAGACCCTTGGTGACCCCCACCCGCACCAGGCTGGGGTCGCTGATAATCATCATGTAGCCCACAAAATTACGGCGGCTGACGTCTTCAATGGTGATCAAAGGCTTCGGAGGCTCCTGCTCGATGATGACCTCCACCTCGCTATCAAATTCCGGTTCCGACTCGCTGGTCAAGTCCTCCGGCATGGCCTCCCCGTCCCCGATCTGGATCAGATCCAGATTGATCTCTTCCTCATTGACCTGGGGCTTATTGCGTTCCACCACAAGATCGATGTATTCCTCCTCAAAAAACCAGGTGGCCAGATACTGATGGTGGAAGGTTTCCATGGCGGTGGTGATCCACAGGTCCCGCAGATACTCCACCGGACCGTAAATCAGGAAAATGCCGCACAGCGAACCCAGAAGCAGAATGATCGACAGCACCAGGGCTGTGACCATGCTGATTTTTTTGAATACTTTTTTTGCCATTGTAAGATGCCTTTCCTTGTCCGCATCAGGGGCAGACAAATAAAATTTTCATAAATTTTGGCCAAAGCGCTTGAAAAAAGGCCGGCGATGTACTATAATAAAATGACTTCATACCATTATACCACATTGAAAGAAGGAATTCAAATGCAAGAAATAAAAATTTATAAAACCGATGCGCCCAAGGCGAAGCCCACCGGTGCCCTTGGTTTCGGCAAAATATTCACCGACCACATGTTCATCATGGAATACACCGCCGGTCAGGGTTGGCACGATCCCCGCATCGTCCCCTACGCCCCCATCGAGCTGGATCCCTCTGCCATGGTGTTCCATTATGCTCAGGAAATCTTTGAAGGTCTGAAGGCCTACCGCACCAAGGACGGCTCCATTCAGCTCTTCCGCCCCTACGAAAACGCCAACCGCATGAACCGCTCCGCCGACCGTCTGTGCATCCCCGAAATCGATCCTGATTTCTGGGTCAAGGCTGTCAGCACCCTGGTGGAAGTGGACAAGGATTGGGTTCCCTACGAAGAAGGCACCTCCCTCTACATCCGTCCCTTCGTCATTGCCACCGATCCCATGCTGGGCGTACACCCCTCCAAGACCTACAAGTTCATCATCATCCTGTCCCCGGTTGGCAGTTACTACGCCGGCGGTCTGAGCCCGGTTCGCATTTACATCGAAACCAAGTTCGTCCGTGCCGTCCGCGGCGGCACCGGCGAAGCCAAGGCCGGCGGCAACTACGCAGCCAGCATCAAGTCCCAGGAAGTTTCCGAAAGCCTCGGTTTCTCCCAGGTTCTGTGGCTGGATGGTGTAGAACAGAAGTACATCGAAGAAGTGGGCGCCATGAATGTCTTCTTCAAGATCGACGGTAAGGTCGTCACCCCCGCCCTGGTGGGCAGCATTCTGCCCGGTATCACCCGCAAGTCCACCATCGAACTCCTGAAGGATTGGGGTTACGAGGTGGAAGAACGCCGCCTGTCCGCCGCCGAAGTGGAAGAAGCCGCCAAGGCCGGCAAGCTGGAAGAAATGTTCGGCACCGGCACCGCCGCCGTCATTTCCCCGGTTGGCCTGCTCCGTATCGGCGACGTGGATATCACCATCAACAACGGCGAAATCGGTCCCCTTTCCCAGAAGCTTTACGACACCCTCACCGGCATTCAGTGGGGCAGAGTCGAAGACACCAAGAACTGGGTTTACAAAATCTAATCACAACCTGCACCAAAACGGCGCCCCGGAAATCCGGAGCGCCGTCTTTTTAGTTTTCCTCGTAGAAAATGGCCACACCCTTCACTTCCTTGCGCTTTTGCAGGTCGGTGAACAGCCGATTTGCCATTTTGTTGGTAAGACCGCCAATCTCTACCTCAATTTCCTCCTGGGAGGTTCTGGTTTGTAAGAGGGAGGGGGTATGCAATACCAGCCAATCCAGAAGTTCGGCGGTCTTTCCATCCTCCTTCAGGGTAATGACGTAACGGCAGGACTCCATGGCGTTGTTTTTCTGGAGCCGGAGGGTCAGGGGATGCAAAGCGGTGAACACCAGGATCATGATCACCGTCATCACCGCCGCCAGCACGTAATAGCCCATGCCGGTGATCAGTCCCACCACCGAAGTGGCCAGGATTCCCGCCGCAGTGGTCAGCCCCCGGACCCGGCTGCCGTTGGCCATGATGCACCCGGCACCCAAGAAGCCGATGCCGCCGATGACTCCGGCACCCATGCGCTGTACGTCATTGATGAACCGGCCGTCGGCCACGATTACCTCCCCCAGGGTCATAATCCCTGCGGAAGCCAGGCAGACCAGAATATGGGTACGAAGCCCCGCGCTGTGGTTGGATTTGACCCGTTCAAACCCAATGATACTTCCAAACAGCACCGCTGCCAAAAGCCGCAGTGACATTTCAATCTCTAACGTCATATCCATACCAAACCACATAACAAGACTCCTTCTTTCCATGTTATCTTGTCATTATACTAAAGCGATTTGTCTTTGTCAACTATGCATCCTGCCTTTTGCCGATCAAATTGCCGCCTCTTTTTTGAATGGAATCTCCCAAAATCAAACGCCGCAGAAATCTGCGGCGTTTCTCGGTTTATTCTTCCAGGATCCATTCCATTCTTTGGATAGATGCCATGCCGGTGGTACCTTGCATACGGATTCCGGTAAGAGACCCAGGGGCATCCGCTTCGAAGGCATTGTCATCCCCGAAAAGACCCGCCAGATCGGATTCCTGTTCGTAACGCAGGGTGACGCTTTCGCCCCGCAGGGCCGGATCCACCGGAATCATCCTGTCGGCGTAGCCGGTGTCCACCGGGTCGCCGTTGATATAAACTCTACCGTAATGGGATGTTTCCAGCCACAGGCCAATCGCCCCACTGGGAACGGTTACCCTTCCGGTCAAAACTGCCGTCCCGAAAAACGGAAGCGCCTCGGCGGGTTTCACCCATTCCGGCAGGGGTTCCAGTCGCAGACTGCCATAATTTCCCCGAAACCTTCCCCTCAGCAGGGCCACCGGCAAATACATGTAGTCGGGCGTATCGTTTTCAACCGACAAGGTATGTCTTCCCTTTTTCAGGGCAAAGGGCTTGCTTTCGCCATAAAGCTCCCTCAAACCGACGGGAAGCTCACTTGCCCCGCAAACCTCCACCGGGTTTCCGTCCAGGCTGATCTTCGCCGTCTCCACAGTTTCCGGTCGGTCCACCCCGATCCCGCTGACGTTTACCGTGTCGGTATTTTTCGGGCGCCTTTGCCAGGTACGCACCAGCAGGGTCACGTCCTCCAGATCGGACGTCACTTCAAACTCACGGGACCGGATTCCGCCGGTATAATTCAAGCGAAAATACTGTCGGTTCTTCAACTCCAGCCGCATTTCACCCATCTCTGCCGGGCAGGTTTTGGCTATCGGCGGCAGATGGGCCGTATCCACCAGTTTCCCCGGAGAAAGCAGGAAGGGGGTGGTCACACCCTTATGCACCCATTCCAACCTGCGGATTCCGTCCCCCTCGGTCATATCGAGAATGACCGCGCCGCCGTCCTTGAAATGACGCACCACCAGATCTTTGGCAATTTCCCCGTCGGGTAAATACGCCCTGCCGCAGTCGGGAACAACCGTGGCGGCATACTCCGCCGCCCTGGCCGCCGTTTCGAAAAAGAGCCCGCTCTTTTCCTCCAAAAATCCGCCGTTTTGATAGTCGAAGACCGCAACATCATCCTCCGCATGACCTTCCCCATCATCCAACAACGCCCAACCAATCTGCAGATCCCGCAGATTGTTCACCAGTTCGTAATAGGCAAGATCTCCCCGGAAGGGACGTCCGCCGACGCCTCTGGGGGTCCACTCCGCCAGTTCCCCCGAAAGCGCCCGGAAGGAGTGGCGGATCCGCACCGGGGTGTAGCGGGGCCGATTGGCCAACTCTGCGGCATACCGTGCTTCCTCCCCTAGTGTCAGATATCCCTTCCAATCGGGGTTGGCGGTGGAGTGGTTCATAAACCAGCGTTTTTTGATGGCATTCCCCCGCATATCCAAATGGCTAATGGCCAGGAAGTAGTGATCAATCCCAAACAGAGCGGCAAGAAAGATGGTTTGCCGTTTTCTCCGATAGGTCATGTCGATGGGACCCAGGGCAAAAAGCTCTGCCATGGCGCCGTGTTCCGAGTGCCGGGCCACATATTCCGCCACCGAAAAGAGATACATAGCCCGTTCCCCGGTCAAATCGGTGGCAATTTCGTCAATACCCGGAACCCCAAAGTTTCCGAGCTGACGCAGAATCCGTCCGCCGTCGGATACGCCGCCACAGGGGGAGCAATCGGAATCCAGGTGACCGGTCAGGAGCAGACCGTGCTCCCTGCACCACCTTCCGAGCTTCCCGGTAAAGGCTTTTTCAAATTGTTGGGAAAGGAGTTCGTTGTAATCGGCCCGGAATTCCGGTGTGCCCTGTGCCATATCGGGAAGCAGAGGCCGGTGATAACGCACCCGGTAATCCTCCTCCACGCCGTCATACCAGGGAACACCCCCCAGCATACGGGCGGCGTAGCCATAGGCCGGTTCGTCGGTAAAAATACCCACGATGGTTTTACCAAACTCCTCCCCAAAACGGGCGGCGTACGCTTCAAAGGTCAACTCCACAAAATAGTCCATGGCTTCGTCCGAAAGGACGTTGGGATGATGGCTGTGATTCAAAACCAACTGCAATTCCCCATCCTTCGATTCCACCCGGGCGGCGTGCAGACAGAAAGCCTCTTTTTTCCCTGTCACCTTTCCTCCCGCCTGACCGGAGGGCCAGTTGAATTCATCGTAAAGCCAGATCTGCATTCCGCGTTTTTTTGCCGCCTGCAGAAATCCCCCAATCACCTCAAACCATTCTTCCTCCAGGTATTGGAGTTCACATCCATCCCTGCCGTAAAGCATAAAGGCTGTCAGCCCCATCCTTGACAGGTTTTCCACCGTTTCTTCAATTTTCGTCTGATCGGGTCTCCCGGTAACGGCAAGCATGGGAATCATCGGATTTTGATAAGTTTTTGACATACAACCCACTTCTCCCTTCGTTTATAGCTTGATTTTATCAAATCCATCGTTTATAATAAAGAGAGTATTTCAACCATTTTCTTTCAAAAACAAAGATTTTCCGTGGAGACAGTATGTTACCCTTCGTTCGTTATATCGATCTGACCCAATCGCTTCCCAATCCGTATTACGTCATCAGCCGGGATCACCGCCTGTTTTTTGTGTTGGAGGGAGCCGGATTCTACCACACGGGGAGCCAATCCTTCCCATTGTCACCCAACACCCTGGTCTTTTCCCAACCCGGGGTCCCTTATTTCCCGGAAAGCGCTCCCCATAATCCCCTGCGATTCTATACCCTCAACTTCGACTTTGATCAAAGCTACAGCAACCTGACACAGGTACTGCCTCCTACCCGATCCGATCTGCGCCTTCCGGGGGAGCTTCTCACCACCCCCGTTCCCCAGGAGCTGACCGCTTTTCACTCCGCCTTCTTTTTGGAGCACATGCAGGCTTTGGAATTTGAGTTTCATGCGATTCATAGCGAATACGTCCACCGGGATCTGCTGTTTCGGCAACGTTCTTCCGCCCTGCTGGCGGCCCTTCTTTACAAAATCAACCGATACGCTTCTTCGGGACAGTCTTCCGTGCAGAATTCAGACCGCATTTTAAGCTTTATCCATGCGAATTACGCCAAACCCCTAAAAAACACCCACATCGGGGCCGCCTTAGGTTATCACCCCGGCTACGTCAGTACCCTGGTGAAAAGCCGTACCGGGAAACCGCTTCACCGTTATCTTCTGGAGGTCCGTTTGCAAAAAGCGGTGACCTTGCTTTTGGACACGACCCTATCGGTTGCAGAGATTGCCCGGCAGGTCGGTTTCATCGATGCCAACCATTTTTCCGCCGCCTTCCATCGGTGGAGCGGTCAGCGGCCCACCGACTACCGATATCATCGGTAACACGTCCATCCGACAATTCTCGTTTTTTCGGTCAAAATGCAAATTCCTTCGTTTTCCCCTTCCTTTTCCCCCTGATTTTTGATATACTGAAGACATATCAAAAATCGGGGGATTTTTTATGTCCACTCATTTCACCGCCTTCATTTCCTACCGCCACACCGAGCCCGATGCCACCGTGGCCGGGCACATTCAGCGGCAGCTGGAACGTTATCATATTCCCAAAGCCATCCGCAAATCCACCGGCATTGAAAAGATCGGCCGCATCTTCCGCGACAAAGAAGAACTTCCCCTTTCCACCAATCTGGGGGACGATATTGAGGAAGCCCTGCACAATTCCGATTTTTTGATTGTCATCTGCTCTCCCCGACTGATGGAATCCACCTGGTGTCAGCGGGAGATTGCCCTGTTTCTGCAGGAACACCCCATTGAGCGGGTGTTGACCGTGCTTGTGGAAGGGGAGCCGGGGGAATCGGTTCCCGAAGTCCTTCGTACAGGCCGGGAACCCCTTTCCTGCGATTACCGGATGCCCCTGCGAAAAGCCCGGGAAATCGAGCTTCCCCGCCTGGCTTCCGCCATTTTGGGATGCCGTTACGACGATTTGCGGCAACGGGAACGGCAATACAAAGCCCGCCGCCGTAGTCTGATTCTTTCTGCTTCCCTGATTGCCGCATCTCTGCTTTCGGTCTACTTCTTCTTGACCGCCCGGGAAATCCAGAAGAATTACGAAGATTCCCTTCGGAATCAGTCGGTCTTCCTGGCCAGCGAATCCATGGAGCTTCTGGAGGACGGGGACCGGCTTACCGCCATCAATCTGGCGCTGGAAGCCCTTCCCAAAGAAGATGAACGTCCCTGGACCGCCGAAGCGGAATTTGCCCTGGGCCGGGCCATCAATGCCTACGGCAGCACCGCCGAAATTCTGGCCACCAACGCCTTCACCCACGGGGGCACCGTCAGCGGCTATTTTACCTCCCCCGAGGGAGATATTCTGGTAAGTTGGGACGAGCATTCCAAGATTTACGTTTGGAATACCGTCACCTACGCCCTGACCAACAGCTTCACCATCAAAAGTGATTTGGAATTCAGTTCGCTTTTGGCGCTTCCCAACCACCGTTTCCTGGCAGGCGACTTCGACGGTGTGTATTGCTATGACTACTTAACCGGCGACCTGCTTTGGGAAAATACAGCCGTCTACGGAAACGATTTGCTTCTCTTCCCGGATCAAAGCCGCATCCTTACCGGCTATAACAAGGATCGGCCCATCACCATTCTGGACGCCGCCACCGGTGAATCTTTGCACACCGTTTCCCTGCCGGAGGATATGCTTGAGGGATTCCCCACCATCAATCCCCTGGCCATCTCCCCCACCGGGAATTACATAGCCCTGACCTACAGCGATACCTACGGTCAGGAACAGCTTCTCATCTACGACCTGCGGACAGATACCACCGTTTGCTCCGAGCTGGTCATGAACCGGTTTTACGACCTGATTTTCACCCAGGACGATCTTCTCATCGGCGCCGGGCGGCGGGAAAGCGGAAATTATTCCAGCAGTATGACCTCCTACGGTTTTTCCACCCTGCAAAAGGCTCAAACCGATGTTTTCTGCATGGATCCGATCACCGCAAAAATCAAATGGGAAAACAGTTTTGAATTCTACCTGGTGCTTTATCATCATAGTCTGACCCTGCTCGACTACCCCATGGCGGACGGCAGCACCCGTCCGGTGGTATGTGCCACCTTTGCTAACGTGTGCCCCATTTTTGACCTTGCCACCGGGGAGCTTTTGCTCTGGTTGGAGCTTCCCGACAGTGCGGTTGCCACCGAAACCAAGCCGGATTACCTCAGCTGGATCTTGAACAACGGCAGCTACTGCGCCCACAAGCTTGGGGGCGAATCGGTCAGTGCCCTGTCCTACTTCCCCGCCGGAGTCATTGAAGGGCACAGCAACGGGGGCTTCTTTGTCCGCATCCACAATTCCAACCAGGTTCTTCTTTTCCAGGCGGTCAAGGATGATTCCTGGGAATCCTTCGACCAGAACGTGGTCATGGATTATCCCAATGGGGTTGCGGCTCTATCGGAGGACTACCTGGTCATCAAAGCAGCTTACAAAAACCTTTATACCTGCTACAACATGAAGGAACGTACCTTTGTACAGACGTTGGAGATTGACGAATCCGCCGGTCACAAGGTTCTTGGTTTCACCGCCGACGGTCACACCCTGGCGGTAATTGATCCGGAAAATGCCCGGTTGGTGCTGGTGGACCTTGCGGCCGACACCACCGAAGAGTTCCCCCTGCCCGCCGAAGCGGCCGAGGGCTTCAACCACGTTTCCATCAACAAGGATGCCCTTTTCCTGCAGGGCGACCGGCTGGTTTACGTGACGGAATCGAGATCCATCGAAACCACCGGCGAAGGAGAAAACATCCTTGTGAACATGGGGGACACCATGTCCTACGACATGGTCCAGTTGGATCTTGCCACCGGCGAACATCAGCTTCTCCCCCTTTTCACCTGTGGCATCAACGAGTACTTCGGTCTGACCTTCACCCCGGATGCCGCCGGGAAGAAGCTTCTTTTCACCACCAAGGAATACGACAGTTCCTATAACACCATTTCCAAAACCCAGCTCCTGGACCTTGCCACCGGTGAAGGTAACGTTTTGGACGATCTTTTACACGGAAGCTATGGCGAGCTTCCCCCCCTGCACTTTTCCCCGGACGGGAAGTACCTTGCCATTGTGGGTACCGACGGTATTCAACTCCGCAAATCCGACGGCAGTGTGGTCTGTGTCATCGGCACCGACAAAAAGACGCCCCTTTCTCTCCAATTTGATCCCGAAAGCAAGCACCTTCTGGTGCTTTATGAAGACACCTCCCTGTATCGCTACGATCTTACCGGCAGGGTTGTCAATTGGTCGGAGATTTATGCCTACTCCTCCGGGCTGAGCAGTTACACCGAGATTTCCTGGCAATTCACCGACAAGGGACTCTTGGTCACCGCCGACGATATCTGCACCCTGGTGGATACCGAAAGCTGGTCCCCCTACACCTACCTGCGGCAATACCTCCATTACGACCAGGCTACCGACCGCTTCTTCGTTTCGGTGGGTACCACCGAAGGCTACGTATTGTGCAGTTATCCCCGCTACACCACCCAGGATCTGATAGAAAAAGCCAAAACAATTCTTGGTGAAAACACCCTCACCGAAGAACAAAAGGCCAAATACGGACTGGAATAATTCCTGTCTCCTACATATAAGCCATATAAGCCCCCGATGGTTAAAACCCATCGGGGGCTTATGTGTAGATATTATTTTGGTTCCAACCTTGGATCAACAACGGCAACAATAGTAGCAACATCAATATCCATAATATCACCCTGGGTTTCCACAACCAATGACAGCGCTATGGTCTCATCCACATCGAACCATGCTTCATAATATTGATGACGCAAGCAACGATAGGTAGCATGATAGCCGGACAATTCATTTATCGCAATTGGTCCAACCGAGCAAATTTCAACCGGTTCTAAATCGTTGAGGACCGACGACAATTCCTTTACGGCACCTTCGCAGTCCTCTTCCACCCGCAGTTCTACGGAAAAAGATTCATCCGGAGACAAAAGCCTGACACCATTATCAATTTCAATCCCGGGTACCAGGTCTATAAAGTAGCCGTCAGGAATTTGAAAGGAAACTCCTCTGCCAATAAAACGGTGATTTACGTAGCGTAACACAGAAACACCCCACATCCTTTTACCCTTATTCCGTTAACCTCATTATACCACAACTATATTTGCAAAATCAACCCGTATTCGGGTAATCGCACCTCTTTTTGTTGTTATGATTATATCAACCCGAATATGGGTAATCATAACAAATGGGTGGTATATATGGAGTATTACGAACTTTATGTAACACGAATCCGTGAGCTATGCAAAGCGCGTGGTTTTACAATTAACAAGCTTGCTACGATGAGTAACGTAAAGCAGTCTACTTTGGATAACATCGTCCGCGGACTAACGAGAAATCCACGGGTAAAGACCTTGCATAAAATTGCTTTGGCATTCAATATGACCCTGCCGGAATTTCTTGATTTTGAAGCATT
>JAFYNU010000508.1 GCA_017547975.1 Clostridia bacterium | reverse complement strand
GGTGCCGTCGATAATCACCCTGCCCCCGTCCTTTCCCAGGGAACCGCAAATGATGTTAATGGTGGTGGATTTTCCGGCTCCGTTCACCCCCAAAAAGGCAAACAACTCTCCCTGTGCCACCCGGAAGGACAGGTCGTCAACTGCCCGTACCTCCCCAAAGGATTTTTGCAGATGCTCGATTTCAATGATGTATTTCATACTTCCTCTTTCTTTTCCCCAAAGGGGTCGATGCCAAGCTTTCCCAAATAGTGATCCAAGGCCATGCCAATGAAGGCCGAAGCCCCCGCAAACACCGCCGGGTCAAAATCCGCAGGCCCTGCTACCTGGCCCGATTCCATCATACCCCCCATTTCGATGAGTTTTCTCAGCATTTGAGGGTCCCCCCGGGTGAAGCGTTGGGTCATGTCCCAAAATTCGGCGGCAAAGGCCTGGCCTGCATCCCCGGTGGGATCGGTCCCGCTCCGGGACAGGGCGGTTGCCCGGGCCATGAGGGCATTGTAGTCGGCGGTAATGAGTTTGGCTTCTTCCACGTCCATGTGGTATTTGAATTGGTCCAGGGTGGCGTCATCCATGTATTTGATCAGCCAATAGTCCTTGTTTTTGATTTGCAGATTGGTGATGATGGCGGCATATTTTTCAAAATCCACCGTCTGCATGGCCATCACCTCCTGCCGCAGGGCAGCAAGGTCGGCAATGGTGGTTTGGAGCAGAGACAGCTGACGTTGAAGTATTTCCTCCTGTCTGGCAAGAACCTCCGCCACCGCATCCGGAGAATCCAGGGGGATCAATTCCTCCTTGATCTCTTACAGCGAAAACCCCAGGGATTTCAGCGACAAAATCTGATGCAGAGACACCATATCCCGATCGGTATAGAGTCTGCGCCCTCCCTCGCTTTGCGCAGAGGGGGACAGAAGTCCCAGCTTATCGTAATATTGCAGGGTTCGTACGGTGATTCCCACGCGTTTGGCAAGTGTCCCCACCGTCATATAGCCCTTTGGAATGGCTTTTTCCTGTGCCATAGCTCCACCCCCCCTTCTTCCCAATTAGTATAACACATGACGTAGGGTCACAAGCAAGCCTTTTTTGAAAAAAAATACCCGGATATTGCTATCCGGGTATTTTGCGCTTTATGCTTCGGGCAGGGGGATGGGAATGGGAATCATCTCGCCGTCAAAGATGGTGGCAAAGTCGCCCCAATCCAGCCAGATGTTGTAGCCCTCGCAGGACCATTTCAGGGTAATCTTTTCGTAAGCGGACACGTCCAGGCTGAACTTCTGGGGAGCAGTGGCTTCGTTGAAGTTGGCAAACACGGCCAGCTCCTTGCCGTCACCAAAGATTTTCAGGGTGGCGGAGCTTCTGGCCCCGTCGCTTTCCAGGCCCTTGGGGAAGGCCACCGTACCCGAAAGGGTCTGGTACTTGAAGTTCACCAGGTAGGTCAGGCTGCCGCACCCGGCCCCTACGCTGTGGGAATAGGTGTTGCCATAGTTATCCACCAGGTATTCGTCGGTGAAGTTGGTCTTGCTTGCCCAGCTGCCGCCCTTGGTATTGTTGGCAAAGATCTCCATCTCTCCCAAAAGCACCGGCAGGTAGCTTCTGTAGATCATGGCAAGTTCGGTAACACGGGTGCTTTCAAAATAAGACAGACCGCTTTCCGCCAGGGACAGGGCTTGGCGGTATTCGCCGGACTTGGCAAGGCGCAGTGATTCGGCGGTGGCGTAGGCTTCAAAGGCATCCAGGCAAGCCTGACGCTTCTCTCTCAGCTGAATTTCGTCCGGCAGGGAGATCATGTGTCCATCCAGACAGTTCAGCGCACCCACATAGTCGTTTTGATTCAGGTAGATATCCACCTCATCCAGCATGGCCCGGAGCCCGGCATCGTACTGTGCCTTGACGCATTCGGCTTTCAGGTTCAAAAGGCTCTGATCCTCCGGCAGATTGGCCAGGGCAATGTCTGCCAGGTAAATGGCATCTTCATGGTTGCCGTTATCCAGCTTGGCGCGGATATCGGCTTCCATCTGGGTCCGATAGGAATCCTTCGCCTTGGTGTATCCGTCAGCGGCCGCCTGGGCATTTTCGAAATCGTAGTACATGACCTCACCGTAAAGGTACATGGCTTCCAGGTAATCGCCCGTTGCCATGATGGATTCCGCCTGGGCAAAGTTGGAACGGGCGTACTGCAGATTATTCACAATGGTGTAACAGCTATCGAGTTCGTCGTAGAAAATACCCACCGATTCGATGCCGTAGAGTTCTTCGGTGACCTGTTCGTAGCTAATCTCCTCCGCCTTGTACCGATTCAGCAGGTCCTCCACATAAGCGGATGCTTCCTCATAAACCTCCTGATAACGTTCGGGGTCGGCGGCAACGTTTTCGTAATAGATTTCGCTGGCTTCCCCATACTCCTTGGATTCGATCTGCTTCATCACCCGGTTGACCGGATTCAAAAGGGAGATCAGGGCGGTGAGCACCAGGATGCCCACGGTCAGCACGGCGGCACCGCCGGCCACAGCCAGAACGATCCACTTGGTGTTGGTCTTTTTCTTGGATTCCACAGGGGCAGAAATGGGGTTGGAACTCTGGGGAATGGGGCCAAGGGTACTCGACCCACAGTTACTACAAAACTTGGCTTCGTCGGGGACACGGGTGCCACAGGTAGCGCATTGTTTCATTGTAATTCTTCCTCTTTCTTATGATTGGTGTTCTTGTCGTATCTTGTGGGATATATTATAGCTTATTGCTATTCTTTTTTCAATGGCAAGCTTTCACAAGTTCCATCTCTCGCATATAGC
>JAFYNU010000507.1 GCA_017547975.1 Clostridia bacterium | reverse complement strand
GGCATGGTATTCATACAGAAAAGGCAAACCAGTTTGTGGAAGCAATCATTTCAATTTGACAAATTCCAATTTGTCGAATCGTAGAGGCGCATTTCTATATACCGTTTGGTGTAGTGCGTTGGGTGTGGTACTGCGCCACGGCAAAGCCTCCCTCCCTCGGGGAGGTGGCTCTGTGGCATCCTTCTTGGTTTCTCCCACAAAAAAATGCGCGCCGTTTGTACGGCGCGCATCAACTTAATACTGCTGCGTTACCCGGTATCCCGTACCAAGGACCACCTCGTTCCGCCGCATCTTCGGGCGGACGGCGGGACGGGAACCCGTCCCCTGCACGGAAGGGTGTGATTTTGCGACACCTCTGCGGAACCGGCTTCCAACCCGCGGCGGGGGAACCGCGGAAGACAATGGCGGCGTACACATGGGAAGCTACGCATTCCCGCAGCCGCCACCCGGTATCAACCATAGTGCGACCGGAGAGGGAGCACATTTGCGATGAAAGACGCCAGAATGGAGTAGTAGCAAATAAGGTTTGTGAAGTTTGTAAAACACTTCATCTTGGTAGCGTGGGGGTCTGGGGGCCTCGCAATGCCCCCAGCGATTCTTTGGTTACTTTCTTGTTGGACAAGAAAGTAACATCGTTCCCTCATCCCCACAACACCTCATCCGTCGCCTATAGCGACACCTTTGCGTGGTCGGGATGTGACCACTGCGGCGGTGCGGACGGCGGGTGGATGATATCCGCTCCTACGACACCCCCTCCTAGCCGCCATTCGGCGGCTCACCTCTCCTTACACAGGGGAGGCTGCCCTCCGACATTGTCCATTGTTTTATTCCTACCCCCGTTCCGCAATGCGGTCCAGGGCATCGGTCTCTACTTCTCCTACAAAAAATGCGCGCCGTGCAAACGGCGCGCATCAATTTAATACTGCTGCGTTACCCGGTATCCCGTACCAAGGTCTACCTGGGTCAGGAGGGCTTCTCCGGCCTTGTAACGGCGGATGTTCTCGATGGCAATGTCCACGATGTTATCGTAGGTCTTGCGCAGATGGTAGAAGCCGCTGATGTGGGGGGTGATCAGGCAGTTTTCCGCCTGCCACAGGGGATGGTCGGAGGGGAGGGGCTCCGGGTCGGTGACGTCCACCGCCGCCCCGGCAAGATGGCCGGAGGTGAGGGCGTCATAAAGGGCAAGACTGTCGATGGCACTGCCCCGCCCCACGTTCAGGAGGATGGAACCCTGCTTCATGAGGGCGATCCGTTCGGCACCAAACAAACCGGCGGTTTCGGGATTCCCCGGCAGGCACAGGGCCACCAGGTCGTAATCAGGAAGGATTTCGTCCAGGGCTTCCCTGGGGTAAAGGGCGTCGATAAAATCGGGCTTGGTTTTGCCCGAACGGCGTACCCCGGCCACGAATGCCCCCATGGCTTTGCACAGTCTGCCGAAATGGATACCGATGTCACCCAAACCCACGATCAGAACCTTCATATCGCAAATGGAGGTGACGCTGCCCCGGTCCACCCAGGCACCCTTCGGCATCTGATCCCGGTAAAGGTGGAGCTTTTTGGAAAGCATCATGGCGGATGCCAGCATATGCTCCCCAATGGCCCGGCCATAGGCTCCGCTGGAATTGCAAAGTCGCACCCCCGCCGGAAGCTTGCCGGGCAGGGAGTAGGGTTCGGTACCCGCCATGGAAAGCACCAGGAGCCCCAGCTTGTCCGCATCCTTCAGGGCATCCACCGGGGGCTGACCCAAAATGATGTCGCTGGAAAGCACGTCAGGGAGATACTTCTCATCAAACTTCTGCTTGGCATCGTAGGGCAGAGTGGTGTCATAGGCGAAGACCAGCTCGTCATTCGGGCACGCTGCCCGGAGCTTTGCCCGGGAGGGTTCATCGTAGGGCATAATAACCGTAATTTTCATGGTAGATACCGCCTTTCAGGCCTTTTTCAGGCACAAATTCACCACCGAGGCCAAAAGAGCCGCCAGGGTGAGCACCAGGAAAACCCCCAGATATCCGCCGGAGGATTCCACAAGCCCCCCGGCCAGGGTAGCCATGAAGCTGGTGGGGATCAGGGTCATATTGATAATGGAAAGATTCAGGGGATAATGGGTCCCGCCGTAAAAATGCAGGGTGGCCGCCGCCGAGAAGGTGGGGCAGAAGCCGTAGGAAAAGCCACACAGCACCAGGGCGCAGACGCCAAGCACCAGGCTTTCGGCCAGAACCCCCGCAAGCCCCGAAAGAGCCGCCGTCATCAAAACCAGGGCCATGATATACTGGGTCTTTCGCAGACCAAGCTTATCCAAAAGAGCACCGGAGATCAACCGGCCAAGCCCGTTGCAAACCGAAAGGATCCCCACCAGGGTTACCGCCAGGGAGGCGGAGGCACCCAGGGACAGGGAAAAATCCTTGGCAAAGGAGATCATGGTGTTGCCCACAGCCGCCTGGAAGGTACAAACGAAAAAGAGACCGTAGAAGGAAATTCGCTTCATCATCCCGAGGGGCGGGAAGTTTTCCCCCGGGGTGGCTTTTTTCGCCGCGGCAGGGGGGACCTCTCCCGGCTTCGGGGTGCGGATCAGGGGGGCGGTCAAAAGGCTGACCACCGCTACCCCAATTCCCAGGAGAAGATAGCTTTTGCGCCAGCCAAAGGCAGGGGAGTCAAACATGGCCTGGAGCACCTTCCCCAAAACCAGGGTGGAAAAGCCGAATGCCATAATCACCACGCCGGATGAAAGGCTGGTTTTGTCGGGGAACCAACCGGCGGGGGTGGTGATACCGGTGTTGTAAACCATGCCGATGGAAAAACCGGCCAGAATGCCGTAAAGCAGGTAGAGGGGCAGGATGGCCTCCCCCGAAAGGAAGGATACGGCGGCAATGCCGCCCCCGCCCAAAAGACCGCCCACTGCCACCCGGAGCTGGGCGGGAACCTTCTTTGCAAGAAGGCCCGAAACCAGCCCGCCGGTGGCGAAGGCGCACATGGTGATGGTGAAATTCAAGGCCAAAACCGCCGGGGTCCAGCCGAATTCCTCCCCGAGGGGAGCCTTCAGAATGGACCAGGCGTAGACTACCCCGGCAAAAAAGAGGACCAGGGCTGCGGCGAAGAGCCGAAGATAACGGTTAATTTTCATAAGGCACAATTTCTCAGCCGTTGTTCTGGGCGGCAACCAGACCCGAAGCGCCGTAGGTGGCTCGGAGCTTGGGCTTTTCGATCTTGCCGGTGGGGTTCCGGGGAATCTTGGCGAAGATGATCTTCCGGGGCCGCTTGTAGCGGGGCAGAGCCCGGCAGAATTCCATGACCTCCTCTTCGGTGGCGGTCATGTCGGGCTTCAATTCAATGATGGCGGCGGCAATTTCACCCAGCCGCTTGTCGGGCAGACCGATGACGGCCACGTCTTTAATGGGGGCGAAGGCCGACAGGAAATCCTCGATCTGTACCGGGTAGAGGTTTTCGCCCCCGGTGATGATCACGTCCTTTTTCCGGTCCACCAGGCTGATGAAGCCGTCTTCGTCCATCTGGGCCATGTCCCCGGTGAAAAGCCAACCATCCTTCAGGGTGGCGGCGGTGGCGGCGGGATCCCGGTAGTAGCAGGTCATCAATCCCGGACCCTGGACAGCCAGTTCGCCGACCTCGCCCTGGGGCACGTCGACACCGTTTTCGTCCACAATACGGGTTTTCCATCCGTATCCGGCCTTGCCGATGGCGCCTACCTTGTGGGGATTTTCCACTCCCAAGTGGACACAACCCGGGCCGATGGATTCCGACAGACCGTAGTTGGTGTCGTAAAGATGGTCGGGGAAGTAGTCAAACCAGTGCTGGATCAGGCTCTTGGGTACCGGCTGGGCGCCGATGTGCATCAAGCGCCAGCGGGACAGATCGTAATCTTCCAGTTTCACGTCACCACGGTCGATGGCGTTGAGAACGTCCTGAGCCCAGGGCACCAGCAACCATACAATGGAGCATTTTTCGTCGCTGGCGGCCTTCAGGATGGTTTCCGGTCGGGTTCCTTTCAGGAGAACCGCCCGACTGCCGGAAAGGAGAGAGCCGAACCAATGCATTTTTGCACCGGTGTGGTACAGGGGCGGAATGCAGAGGAATACATCGTCACGGGTCTGGTGGTGGTGAGCCTGTTCGGTGTATGCTGCATGCATCAGCGACTGATGATTGTGGAGGATGGCCTTGGGAAAACCGGTGGTGCCGCTAGAGAAGTAGATGGCGGCATCGTCATCGTCATTCAGGGGAATGTAGGGGGGCATAGAGGAACATTCGAAGGTCAGTTCCTTGTAGTCCTCTGCAAAGCTGGGGCACAGGCCGCTCCCGGCATAAATCAGGAGGCGGTTCTTGCTGACCTGGTCGGCGATTTCTTCCATGCGGCCGATGAATTCTTCGCCAAACACCAGAATGTCGGTTTCCGAAAGATCCATGCAGTAACGGATCTCCTCGGCGGAGTAGCGGAAGTTCATGGGCACCACAATGGCACCGGATTTCAAAATACCGAAATAAATGGGCAGCCATTCCAGGCAGTTCATCATCAGGATGGCAACCTTGTCTCCCTTTTTGATGCCCCGGGCCAACAGAGCGTTGGCGAATCGGTTGGCCTTTTCGTCAAACACCCCCCAGGTGATTTCCCGGCGGTAAGCGGTGGTTTTGGTGGGTTCGATCAGTTCATATTCCCGCCAGGTGACCCGTCGGGTCTCCGCCTGTTCGGGATTGAGTTCCACCAATGCCACCTCGTCCCGGAAGGACATGGCATTGCGTTCCAAAATATTGGTAATGGGCATGAGAATTTTCCTCACTTTCGCGCTTTGACGCAGTAAAGAAGCACAGCCATGCAGGCTGTGCTTCCCTTGATTTTTGGTTGGGTTTTTGACCCGGTTCCAGGGATTTTAGCCTGCCAAAAGAGCCGATCCGTAATAATACGCACCGGTGTTCTTATAATAATAGCAGACATTCATCAACATGAGATACCCTCCAGGTCGGATTGCGTTCTATTATAGCAGATATTTTTGCCGTTGTAAAGGGGTAAAGCGCAGAATCCCGAATAAATCATTCGATTTTACAGGGCTTGCTGCTTCAAAATGCGATCCGGCGGTTGCGGAACCTTTGCCGAAGTATATTTTACATTGCCAAAGGGCGGGGCTTATGCTATAATGTTTCCGCAAAACTCAACTGGGGGGCCTTTCATGCATTATCTTTTCATACCGCTCATGTGTATCCTTGCTTCGTCCAAGGCTATGATTCAAAGCCGCTTTGCCAAAAGTATGACCAAGACACCGGTGGACGCACTGGTTTTCAATGGTATTGTTTTTGTGGTGACGGCCATGTTTGGTACCCCGGCGCTATTCAGGGGAATCGACCTGCCTACCCTGGTGGCAGGAGGGATCTTTGGCCTGGCCAGTGTCTGCTTCCAGCTTTTTTATGTGGAATCCTTTATCACCGGTCCGGTTTCCATGACGGTTCTGGTGGTCAACTCGGGTATGATGATCCCTATTCTGGTTTCCCACTTCCTGTACAATGAAGCCCTCACGCTCAACCGCATCATCGGCATCATCATTACGCTCTTTGCCTTCTACTTCGCCTGCGGCCGCGGACAGGAGGAAAAGGTCAACGGCAAATGGCTCTTCTTCCTGATTTTGGCCTTCCTTTCCAATAATACCGCCACCATCACCCAAAAGATCTATACCAATAGTTTTGATTCGGCAAACCCCTCTGCCTTCGTTCCGGTTTCCTACCTGTCCGCCCTTTTGATGACGGTTGCAGTGATCTGGTTCATGCACCTGCGGGGGATTCGCAAAAGTTTCCGCTTTGGGCCTCAGGTTGCGGGTACCGCCGGGGCGGTGGGTGCTATCCTGGGAACCTACCAGCTGATCAGCCTGCGGGCGGTAAAAATCATCGACGGCACCATCCTTTATCCTCTCTGCAACGGAGGAACCACCCTCATTTCCACCCTGGCCAGCACCATCCTCTTCCGGGAACGGTTGTCGAGACGCCAGAAAATCAGCGTAGTCCTCGGCATTACGGCCATTGTGCTGATGAGCATCTGAAGTTCTGCCGCTATACATAAGTAAAACAAACTCCCCGCCGATCATTCGGTGGGGAGCTTCAATTTTGTGCAGTGTTTTAGTCCGATAACCGGTTTTCTTTTCTTCTTACTTCCTCTGCGTTCTTTTCGGCCATATCTGCTTCAACGTCAAAGCCTCTCTGGCGGAGGGTATCGGCAATCTTCCTATATATTTCAATGGCTTTTTCGGATTCACCAAGATCCTCGTAAAGGTTTGCTTTGCAGTAGAGTTCGTCGCAAAAGTATGTTCCGATTTCGCCGGCTCTGTCATAGTATGCAAGCGCCTCGTCATATTTTTTCAGCTTCTTTGCAATGTCGCCGCCGTGAATGTACATTCGCCAATCGTCGGTGAACTTTTCGACGCTTTGGTTGAAAACAGCATATGCTTCTTCGAATTTCTCTGCATAGATCAAGGCAACGATAAGGTTGTCGATTTCTCTGGGGTTTGTGGGATGCAACTTTGCTTTTTCGGTTTGCTCGGCAATGATTTCATCGCCTTTTCCGATGAGAGAATAAAAACGGATTCTTTGCATGCAGGCGAGATGGTGATTTGCCGGGTCATTGCCCGGATCGTCGTTTACCGCTTTGTCAAACCATTCGGCGGCAATATCCTTGCAATCATTCATCATGCACTTATGGATCCAGCCATAAAGCCATTTGTCCTCGGTGGAAAGTTCTCCTTCTTTCATTAACTTATGATATTCTGCACGGCATCGCATAAAATCTTCGGGGTCATGGGATTGTTCATAAACCGATGACAGACGCTGCGCGTAGTTGCCGTAGGCAACGGAATTCTTTTTGTAGAAATCGTCGACCATCACGTCGTAGAGTTTTGCGAGTTCAGGCAGGGTCAGAACATCGGGCAATGTTGTTCCGCACTCCCACCGGGAAACGGTCTGCGAATTGACATTCAGTTTTTCCGCAACCTGTTCTTGTGTCAATCTTTTTGCGAGACGGAATCTTTTGAGATTGTAGCTGAATATAGCGTTCATCGTTTTTGCCTTTCTTTTCCTTTCTTTTTCGAAGCTTCTGGTGGGATTATACCATGCAGATTCACATTTGGTAATGTCTCATTTTGTGAATAGACTCTTGAATCGTGTGTAGCCAAATGCAAAAACTCCCCGCCGATCGCTCGGTGGGGAGTTTGAATTTGCTTGCTTGACGGAATCGCTCTTATTTCAGAAGGAGCGCTTCCAATTCGCCGATGGCACTGTCGAATACCTTCAGGGCGTTCGAAACGGTTTCGGGTTTGGTCAGGTCTACCCCGGCGATCTTCAGTTCTTCCAGGGGGTAATCGCTGCCGCCGGTGGAAAGGAACTTCAGGTAATTGGATGCATCGCCGGTGGACAGAATGCTTTCGGCAATGGCCACGGCGCTGGAGAAACCGGTGGCATACTGATATACGTAGAAGGCCCGGTAGAAGTGGGGGATTCTGGCCCATTCGATGTCCTGGAGCTCATCCACCACGGCACCCTGGTAGTAGGCGGCGTTCAGGTCGTGATATACGCCGTTCAGGAGCTCGGCGGTGAGGGGAGTGCCGGCCTTGTGCAGGTCGTGGGCCTTGCGTTCGAACTCGGCAAAGAGGGTCTGGCGGAACAGGGTGGTGCGGAAGCCCTCCAGGAAGTGGTTCAGGATGTAGGCGCGGCGGGCCGGGTCGGTTTCGGTGGCCAGCAGATACTTGGTCAGGAGAACCTCGTTTACGGTGGAGGCAACCTCCGCCACCAGAATGCGGTAGTCGGCGTTGATGTATTCCTGCTCTCTGGCGGAGAAGTAGCTGTGCATGGCGTGACCCAGCTCGTGGGCCAGGGTGAAGGCGTCGTCCAGGGTGTCGGTGTAGTTGAGAAGCACGTAGGGATGCACGCCGTAGACACCGCAGGAGTAGGCGCCGGTGGTCTTGCCCTTGTTTTCGTATACGTCGATCCACTTTTCGTTATAGGCCTTGTCCAGCAGGGTCTGGTATTCTTCGCCCAGGGGGAGCAGAGCCTTTTTCACAAGCTCCTTGGCGTCGGCGTAGGGCATGGGATAATCCACCGATTCCACCAGGGGGGAGTAGAGGTCGTACATGTGAATCTCGTCCAGCCCCAGCACCTTTTGGCGCAGTTCGATGTAGCGTTTCATGGCGGGGAAGGCGTCGTGCACCGCGGCGATCAGGCTGTCGTACACGCTGACCGGCACGTTGCCTCCAAACAGGGCGGCGTGGCAGGCGCTTTCGTGCTTTCTGGCGTCGGCGAAGAAGGTGTCGAACTTCACACTGCCGGTGTACATGCTGGTGAAGGTGTGGATGTATTTTTTGAATTCGCCGAAGTAGGCCTCGAAGGCATCCTTGCGGACCCGGCGGTCCTTGCTTTCCCGGTATACGCCGAAGTTGCCGTGGGTCAGGGTGACCTCCTTGCCTTCCTCATCGGTGATGGCGGGGAAGGTCATGTCCACGCTTTCCAGCATTTCAAAGTTGTCGCTGGGGATATTGGCGGCATCCCCCAGCATGGCAAGCAGGGTCTCTTCCTTTTCCGACAGGGTGTGGGGACGGGCACGGGTCACGTTTTCCACCAGGAAACGGTAGAGGGCCATGTCCTCTTCGGTCATCCAACCGGTCAGGGTTTCTTCGGGGATGGAAAGCAGCTCGGGATCCAGGAAGGACAGGGCGGTCTGCATCTTCACGTAAAGCTGAATGCCCCGGGCCTGCAGGCTCTGGTATTCCGCCGAGCCGTTGTCGCCCGACTTGAGCAGGAAGGTGTAAACGTAGCAAAGCTCCACCTTTTCGCTGGTGAGGGCGATCTTGTCCAGGGCGGCCTTCAGGCTTTCCCTGGAGTTGCCCAGGGTGCCCTTCAGGGCAGGAAGCTCATCCACCAGGGCGGCGGCTTGGGCAAATGCCGCTTCCCAGGCGGCGGTGTCGGCAAAAATGGGGGACAGGTCCCAGGTAAACTGGGGATTCATTTCGTTTCGGTTTTTCAGTTCCATAACGATTCCTTTCTTTCGTTGTGTGGCCGGAGGGTTGTGGGCCCGACCGGACAATATATATTGTACTTCTTATATGGACAAATTATAGCCGGTTCCTTTTTATGGCCCCCTCCGTGAGGGGGCTGTCGGCGAAGGCCGACTGGGGGAGTAATCCAAATCAGAGCGTCCGGTATACTCCCTGGGGGATGGGGACGCGCAGATGGAAATTCGCCGTGTCGATGACCGTGCCGCCCGATTCGATCAGGTAGATTATTAATGAAATGTATTCCCGGGCAAAGTAATTCAGGCTCAGGTGAATCCGTCCGGTTACCCTGGCGTAAGGAATCACCTCAATGCCGTTGCGCCTGGCAAGCAGGGAACAACGATATACGTGGAAGTCATTGGAAACCAAGGCCGCCCATTCCACCCCGGGGAACATGGCCTTGAAGTTTTCGAGATTCTCGGCGGTGTCCAGGCTCCGGCACTCGGCCACCACGTGACCTTCGGGGACCCCCTTGCGAACCAGGTAGCGTTTGCCGGCTTCGGCCTCGGGGATGACCTCGTCGTCCCCCTGTCCTCCCAGCACCACAATGATGCGTCCCGGGTTTTCCTTATATAAGGTAAAGGCTTCATCCAGCCGGAGCTTATAAAGGTAGCTGGGGTTTTCGCCCATCAGCCCAGCCCCGGGCACCAGGATGTGTTCCACGTCATCGGGTAGCCTGGTATCACGCCCCACCGACTTCACTGCCGTGCCGATCACCAGTCCCTCTGCCACAAGAAAGCTCACCAGGAATAGAAGGAAGAAGCTGTGGAAGGTGACCGAAATCGCTTTCCATACCCTTCGGCCGGCTTTGGCCCGGATGAAGGTCAGCGCCATCAGCGCCAGCCCGAATCCCAAAAGGAAAAGGGCCAGGATCCCGGTGTATAAAAATTTCCGCAGGAAAAACCCCGCCAGGCCGACTGCCGTCATGCCCAAACCCCATAGGATCCGTTTTTTGTATTTCGCTTCCATGTCTCGCCTCCTTTGTATAGGGTCGAAACTAAGTATATCACAATTGCCTCTCCTCTGCAATCCCCGAATCCACCTGCACCCACCCCCCTCTGCGGCACCCGCTTTCCGTAAACAGCGTAGGGGACGGGTCTCCCGTCCCGATTGCAGTAGCCTCCTGTTTGCACCGCCCTCCTCTGGAGCATCATCCTCCGGGCACCGTTCGTAGGGGCGATTCACGAATCGCCTGGTTGCAGTAGCTTCCTGCTTGCACCGCTTCCATCTGCGGCACCATCTTCCCTGCCTCCACGCATCCGCCTTTGGCGGATGAAGTCAGGGGAGGTGGGTGAGCGTTGGCGAACCCGGAGGGGTAGTCGTCCCTGCACCTCCTCCCTCGGCGGCACAGACCCCTTGGCTCTCCCTCTGGGAGAGCTGTCGAGCGGAGATCCCCAAAGGGGATCCGCGAGACTGAGAGGGTGACGGATGAGGTGAATCAATCCGTACCCACGCCCTTCTGTGGCACCCGCCCCGGTAGGGGACGGCGCCCCGACGTCCCCCGTCCCCAAATTGTCCAATGTCAATTATCAACTGTCAATTGCCCCCAAACCACAACCCCTTGTGGAGGAAAACGGGAAAATACCACATCTCGTCTAACGCCCGGCAGGGAGTAAAGCAACGCGAAAAAAAGTAAAAAAAGGTGTTGACAAAGTTGGAGGGATGTGGTATTATATACAAGCGCTCAAGAGAGCGGGGGTCACAAAGCCCCGGCGATCGCGAACATGAGCGTTCCGAATGTGAATCGAAACTTCAAAAAGAAGTGGAAATGCGAACTTTTCGAAGAGATTCGCAGGGTGAGTACCTTGTAAATTAAACAACGTCAGACAGAACACCTGAGATAATAATTGCGAATCTGTAACCACAGATTACAACAAATTTTTCAAGTCTTCTCTACAGTAAGGGAAGACAAGCTAAGAGCAAACAAAAGCTCTGAGTGAGTATATAGGTGCTTCGAGAGAAGCGTGTATATAACAATCTTAGAGAGTTTGATCCTGGCTCAGGACGAACGCTG
>JAFYNU010000506.1 GCA_017547975.1 Clostridia bacterium | reverse complement strand
GGGGAAGACCGAAGCTTTTGCTTCTAAACAGAAACGAAAATGGCAGGGAATGCATCGCATTCTCTGTCATTGCTATTTACATGCCGTCGATAAAGCGGTCGATGACCAATTGTCGGAATTCGGGGGACAGGGCGCAGAAGTAGGCGGTGAAGCCGGTGACCCGCACCACCAGGTCGGGGTGGCTCATGGGATCCCGGTGTGCCTCCATCAATACGTCCTTATCCAGTACGTTGATGTTGATCAGGGTACCACCCATGCGGAAGTGGGTCTTGATAACCTCGGCGACCCGGTCGATGCCGCCTTCTTCGGCGGAAAGCCGGGGATCAAACTCCAGCTGCAGGGGTGCGGGATCGCCGTAACCCGGCTGGATGGCGGCGATGCCGGTGGCCATGGCGGTGACCGCCCCGTCCTTGCGGAAACCGGGGGTGGGGTTGGCCCCGTGGGTGATGGGGGCGCCCTTGTGCCGTCCGTTGGGGGTGGCACCTACGGTTTGACCAAACTGAATGGTTCTGGACCAGGAGAACCAGCCCGGGATGATCTGGGCGGGTTCGGGCATGGGGTAGCTTTTGATCACGTCGGCCCAGGTGACGCTGAGCCATTTGGCCCACTTGTCCCCCAGGGTGTTGCCGCCGCAGTAGCGGGGGGAGGAGGCAAGCATCAGCCGGATGCGTTCCCCCATGACCCCTTCAAAGTCGTTTTGGAGCCAGGCGTTGAGCTCGTCGAAGGTGAGCTTCTTTTCGTTCACCACCCGGGCTTCGATGGCGGCAAGGGAATCGGCCACCGTGCCAAGGCCTGCGCCGTCAATGCCGAAGGTGAAAAGCTCGGCGCATTGGGAAATGTTTTCGCCCCGCTCGATGGTGCCCTGCATCATCAGGTTCATCACCAGCTCGGGGAAGACCTTGTGCTGGTGCTCCATGTGGAAGAGGAGCCCCTTGGCAATGGTATCCACCGCAATCTCCATGTGCTTGCGGATCAGGCGGGTCAGCGTATCCATGTTCTTTTCGTCGTCTGCCGCCATCATTTCGTCAAAGGCCACCATGAAAAGCTTGGCCACGTTGATCTTGATGGTGTCGTTCAGGGAATATTCTCTGCCGGGCACCGACATCCAGTGGCACCCCACGGCGTAGCGGCTCCGGGCGATTTCTTTGGTGATACCCTTGTTTTTGGTGTAATTCATCAAGCCCAGGTCACCGGAGAAGCGGGGCCAGCCCCGGCGGTCCTCGAAAATGGTTTCCACAGCCTTGCGGAAAAAGGCTTCGTCCATGTTTTCGTGCCACCGCACCGTCAGGTTGCAGGAGGCGTCCAGCATGCGTCCGGCTTCCAGAATCAGGTAGGAGAGGGGGCTTGTCATGTCGTTGCCCTCCACGTCGGGCCCCGAAAGCTGGTAGTAGTGGGTATCCACCAGAAGGAGGTTGGCAAGAATGAATTTGGCCTTTTCGTCATCCAGAATCCCCGCCTTTTTGTCCCGCTGGTAGTAGGGGTAAAGCATTACGTCCAGCTGGCACCCGGCGCCGTCCCGGTTATACATCCGGGACACCGTGGCGAACCAGGCCATCCACTGGCAGGCTTCCAGGAAGGTGGCAGGGGGCTTTTCGATGATGTTTTGGTTGGCTTCCAGCATATCCCGGAGGGTGGCCTGGATTTCCGGACGGGTCTCCTCCGCAAGAAGCCGCTCAATTTCCGGGACGTGCCGGGCGATGAAGCCCTGGATGGCCAGTACGGTGCGTTCCTCCGCATCGTAAAAGACCTCCTTTTCGGGGTCCCGGTTCAGGGCACGGTAACGGCGCACCTTTTGGAGCAAGCCGCCCCAGCCGAGCCGCATACCGATGGAATAGTCGGCGGCGAAGTGGGCCCACTTGGCAATGCCCGGGTTGGTGTCGTAAAGCTCCTGCAGGGGCTTCAGGTGGTCGTAGGAGAAGTAATCGGGCCAGGGGAAATCCTCCCGGTATTTGTCAAACCGATCCCGCCACCGCCCCGCCAGAATTTCCAGGGGGTCCACGTAGATGGGATGGTTTTCCATGAAGCGTTCGTAATTTTCAATGCAGGCGGCAGGGCCGAAAATGCCCCCGTCTTTTTTGGTGGGTTCGAAATGGTAGCCCTCCGGCAGGGGGACGGTGCCGTAGTCGTCGGCATCCATGTATCCCTGTTGGGTCATTTTGGCCTTGGTGTCGGCAATTTTTTTGGCCCGCAGGGCTTTCATGCGTTCCTGATAGGTCATGGGAACTCCTTTCAGCGTAAAATTCCGGCCACCCGTACCCGGTCAACCTGTTCCCCGGCGGCGTTTGCCAGGGTGTGGATCAGATCCAGGCTGGGTTTTTCGTAGCGGATGGCCTCTTCCCCCAGGGCCCGGGCCTTGTCTACCCCCAGGGGGTGGTAGGGCAAAAGCTCGTAGGCCGCAAGGGTGGGCAGGGTGGCGGCAAAGGCCGCAATGTTGGAAATGGTTTCGGCGTGGGCGTTGACGCCGGGAATCAGGGGAGTGCGAAGGAGGATGGGTTTTCCAAGCTCCGCCGATACCCGGCGGATATTCTCCCGGATGGTTTCCAAGCGGGCCCCCGTCAATTGGAGATGCCGTTCCGCATCCGCATCCTTCAGGTCGCACATGACCAGGTCGGCGTCGGCTACCGATTTCCGGATATTTTCCCAGGGGGTGGACATGTTGGTTTCGATGGCGGTACCGATCCCCTCTTTTTTGCAGGCGGCGAGCAGGGCCCCCGCAAATTCGGGACGGCAGGTGGGCTCTCCGCCCGACAGGGTGACGCCCCCCTCGGTGCCGTAGTAGGGCTTGTCCTCCAAAATCACCGCCAAAACCTCCTCCAGGGTCATTTCCTTGCCGCAGGCAACCTTGGCCCCGGCGTAGCACCCCTCATCACACAGGCCGCAGCCAATGCAAAGGTCGGGGTAAAAGAAGGTTTGGGGTTCGAAGGACAGGGTTTCGGGGTTGTGACACCAGGGGCAGTGCATGTTGCACCCCTTCACAAACACCGTGGTGCGGATTCCCGGTCCGTCGTGTACCGAAAAGCGCTGAATGTCGGTGATGGTGGCAGAAAGACTCATAAAGCTTCCACTTTTCCGCTTTCGGCGGAGCGAATGCCGGCGTCCAGAATTTCCATGGCCGCCAGGTTCATGGGCAGGGTCAGGGTTTCGTGGGGCGGGATGCCGGTATCCATGGAGTTGACGAAGGCTTCCGCCACGTCGTGCATGCCGTCGGCGAAGGGCTCAATGGGGAATTCCTCTTCCTCGCCGTAGGGGGAGGTGTAGCGAACCACCACGCCCTCCGGGGTCTTGCGGCAGGTCAGGGAACCGTATTCCCCGTACACGATGGGACCGGCCTGGGCCAGGGGTTGGGGGGTGGTCCAGGTGCCTTCAATGTTGCAGATTGCCCCGTCGAAGCGGGCAATCAGGGTGGCGTTGTCCTCCACGTCTCCCCAGGGGGAGGTCAGGTTGGATTTCATGGCGGTGACTTCCTTGGCCCGGCCGCCGATGAACCACTGGGAGAAGAGACAGCCGTAACAGCACAAATCCAGCATGGCGCCGCCGCCGCACTTTGCCTGGTGCCACCAGGTGCGGCCCTTGGCCTCGGGGGTCATATCGTCGGCGGTTTCGGTGACGCCCCGGTGCTTTGCCCCGGGACCCAGGGGGCCGGTGTGACCTGCCCGGTACTGCAGGCCGATGACCCGGCCGATCTGTCCTTCGTCCGCCAGACGCTTCATCTGGTGCAGGTAGGGCCGCCAGGTGATGGGCCAGTTGACAATGGCGAATACCCCGGCTTCCCGGGTGACTTCTTCGATGATTTTGGCGTCGGCGTAGCTGATGGCCATGGGTTTTTCAATGCAGACCCCAACGCCCCGGGCGGCACAGGCCTTCACGATTTCGGCGTGGTAGAAGTTTTCACTGGTGATGATGGCCAGGTCGGGCTTTTCGGTGTCCAGCATTTCCACGTAATCCTCGTACACCCGGGGATTTCCAAAGTGTTCCTTTGCAAACTTCAGGTTCCAGGTACGGGTATAGGGACCGAAGGAGATTTCCTCCACCAGAGGGTGGGTATCGGCACAGGCCACCAGGTCAATGCGGGGATTTTCGTAAAAACCGGCGGCCACGTCGTTGATGTGCATGTGGGCAAAGCCGATGATGACAACCTTGTAGCGTTTATCCATGATCTGCGTCCTTTCTTATGCTTCCAGTTCGGAAACGGCGATCTCCCGACCCTCGTCGCAGGAGCGGTAGAAGGCTTCGATGGCGGCGGAAATATTCAAAATTTCCTCTTCCTTGATGAGGTATTCCCCCTCGCCCCGCAGGACTTCCAGCACGTTATCGAAAAGGTGGAAGTGCATGAAGAAGGGCTGGGTGGCCTTGTAGGGGGATTCGTCCACGATCCGGGGCTGTACGTCGGTGAGGTAGCCATTGGAGGTAGAATAGAGCTTCCCTTCGGGCAGGTAGAGCCCCGCCTTGTCACCCGACAGGCGAATGTCGAACTGCTCCGGCTGGTTGATGGCCCATGCCACCTTGAAGGAGCAGGATTTGTTCCCGGCGAAGCGGATGTAACCCGAAGCAAACTCTTCCACCGAAAATTCCTCGTCCTTGTAGGGACGGGGGGTAAAGACCCCGCCGTAGGCGCCCGAGTCCGCCAGGGTGGGGGGCACGTCGTTTTTCAGGTGGGAGATCACGTCCTGGGAATTGCCGCTGACCGAAAGCACTTCGGGATTTCCCAGCATCCAGTTCATGGCGTCTAAGAAGTGGACACCGATATCGCAGAAGGCGCCGCCTCCGTTCATTTCCTTGATGTGGAACATACCCCATCTGGGCACGCCCCGGCGGCGGATCCGGGCAAATTCGGAGAAGTATACGTCCCCCAGCATGCCCTTCTGGATCATGTCCTTGGCGGCCATGAAGTCGGCGCGGAAGCGCATGCTTTGGTTGGCAAAGAGGATTTTGCCGCAGCGGTGGGCGGTGGCGTACATCTCTTTGGCGTCCTTCAGGGTCAGGGCGATGGGCTTTTCGCAGATGACGTGGGCCCCGTGTTCCAGGGCCAGGATGGTCATGGGCTTATGGAAATTGTTGGGGGTGCAAACCGAAACCAGGTCGGGCTTCAGGGCAGAGAGCATTTCCTCGGCGTTGGTGTAGTATTTATCCAGACCCACCCGGGCGGCGGTTTCGGCGGCGGCTTCGGGGCGGATGTCGCAAACCCCTACGATTTCAAAATCGTCCGGCAGGTGACGGTAGGAGGGGATGTGGGCCGAATTGGCGATCATGCCGGTGCCGATGATACAGACACGGAATTTGGTTTTCATGGTAAATTCTCCTTTATTTCAGTTCTTCGGTTTTTCCGCTTCCGGCGGCGCGGCGCACCGCATCCAGGGCGGACATGGCTTCCAGGTTGATATGGGCTTCAAAGGCTTCGAAGGGGGGCAGGCCGGTTTCGATGGTGCGGAAGAATTCGGGGGCAATGTCATCCCGTCCCACAGGCAGGGCATCGGCGGGAACGATTCGGCTTGGTTCCTTGACGTGGCGTTCGGTGTAAATCCGAACCTCCGGGGACAGCCGGTTGGCAACGATGGTGCCCTTGTCCCCGAAAATCACCGGGCCGGTGTCCACACAGCCCGAGGCGAAGGTGGCCCAGGTTCCCTCCAATACGGCAAGCGAGTCGCCGAAATCCAGGGTGGCGGCCACGTGGTCCTCCACCGGAGCAAAGTCGGAAACCAGGTTTTTGGCCAGGGCTATGGCGCCAGTTGCCTTTTTCCCAAGGAAGAGGCGGGAAAGGTTACAGCCGTAACAGATATAATCCAGAAGAGCGCCTCCGCCGAATTCCCCGTGATACCACCACTCGGCGGCCATTTCCTCCGGGGTCAGGCCCTGACCGTAGGAGAAGGGACCCAGGGATTCCATGTTGCGGTAGTGGAACTTGATGGGACGGCCGATGGCTCCCTCCCGTACCAGGCGCAATGCGGTGCGGATGGCGGGATCCCAGCCGGTGGGCCAGTTAATGAAGAGGGTTGCCCCCGACCGGTCGGCGGCTTCCACCATGGCTTTGGCGTCGGCGTAGTCGGCGGCGAAGGGCTTTTCGATCAAAACGTGGATCCCCTGATTCAGGGCTTCCACCGCCACTTCGGCGTGGCGTGTGTTTTCGGTGGCCAGGAGCAAAACGTCGGGCTTTTCGGCAAGCAGATCCTGCCAATCGGCATAGAACCGGGGGATGTTATTTTCCTGCATCAGCTGGGGAATCAGGTGCTTTTTGCTGCTTGGCTTATCGGCAATGGTTTCGAAGGGCAGGGGCAGGTCGGAACAGCCAACCCATTCCACCCGGCCCGATTTGGTGAAGGATTGGGCGATGGTGGTGATGTGCATTTGGGCAACGCCAATCACGGCGACACGGTATTTTTTCATAAATCCTCCTTAGAAGCTGGTGTGCAGGGGCAGGATACGGCCGGTTTCGATGCATTTGGGAATGGTACACATAATATCCACCAGGTGCCGCTGGCGTTCCAGACTCAAAACCGGCTGGGTGTCGTTGTCGATGGCATCCAAAAGATCCTTCAGGCAGAAGGAGTCGCAGAAGAAGGTTTCCCGTTCCTGCAAATCCATGGGACGGGTCCAGCCGCGGATGCCGGAGCCGGGCTTGTCGAAGTAAACCTCCAGGTGGGGGCGGGCTTCCCCGGGGTCGCTGACGAAGGAAATGGTGCCTTCGGTGCCGTAAATTTCCATGGTGGGCATGCGGGTGGCCCGCTGGCAGAAGCCGGTGTAAACCTCCCCAATGACCCCGTCCCCGAAATTCAGGGTGATGATGTAGTTATCGGGGAGCTTGTCGGTTTTCATCATTTCCCCGTCGTAGGTGCCGGTGCGGATCATTCTTTCGGGAATGCTGGTGGCCGCCATGCACCCCACCTCCCTGGCACTGCCCAAAAGGTCGGTGATGTAATGAAGACCGTGGACCCCCATATCGTATAGGGCACCGGAGCCGGGCTCGTAGAACCAGCCGGGGTGGTTTTCCCGATACTGGAAGTATTCGGGACCCCCGTGGGCCACCTGTACCCGGGCGGTGGTGGGCTTGCCGATGACCCCGTCGGCGATGAGCTGGCGGGCCTTGCGGTTGGAGTGACGCATGGCGTGCACCGGGGCGGCGTTGGCCTTCAAGCCCATTTTCGCTGCAAGCTCGATCTGGGCGGTGACCTCCTCCACCGTGAGACCGGCGGGTTTCTGGGTGAAAAGGTGCTTGCCTGCGGCAAGGGCTTTCATGTTGATCTCGTGGTGGGCGGGGATACTGGTAGCGTTCATCAAAACGTCAAAGTCGCACTTTTCCAAAAGCTCGTCAATGGAAAAGTAGTACTCTACTCCGCCGGCTTTTTCAGCATAGCTTTTGGCCCGATCGGGCAGAATGTCGCAAAAGGCTACGATTTTGGCATTGGGGATTTTGGGCACGTCGGGCAAATACTGGCCGCCGCAAAAACCGCCGCAGCCGATGATGGCAATTTTGTAGGTTTTCATAGTCGATCCTCCAGACTTTGACAATATGGTACTCCCAGGTTACTCTTATCATATCACACCGGCAGGATGGGGAAAAGTCCCCTTTTGATCGGAAAACATTTTCAAATTGGGGACTTGACATTCGGATAAAAATGTGAT
This sequence comes from Clostridia bacterium, assembly GCA_017547975.1. Classification (GTDB taxonomy): domain Bacteria; phylum Bacillota; class Clostridia; order Oscillospirales; family QAMX01; genus RUG11797. The sequence continues at coordinate 5,249 of JAFYNU010000506.1, read as the reverse complement.
ATTTAGTAAAGATAGCAGCTGAGAAAGGGGGCAGAAGCGTTGGAAAAAATCTATTTTTGCGGTGAGGAAGCATATCTGCAGTCCTCCTGGCACGAGGAGGCCTTGAACGGTGTCATCCAGGCGGCAAAGCGCAGGGGACTTGACGTGGTGATCCTGCGGGATAGCCAGGAAGCAGGACTGGATGGGGAAAACGTGATCCTTTTGGGGTTTTCCGCAAGCTGGATCGCCCGCCAGACTGCCGCCTTTCAAAAACTGGGTGCCCGGGTCATGCTGATCTGCATGGAGGAGGATGGGATTCCCGACCGGGTCCATATTGTGGAGCTGGATCGGGTACGGGCCATTCGGGACGTGATGGGCCGCCTCCACGGGACAGGCCGGGACCGGATTTGCCTTTTTGGCCCCGACCTGGGTTCGGTGTCCGACAGAGAACGGGTGGCCGCCTTTCGCAAAGCGGCGGAGGAATTTTCTCTTCCTCTTGGGGAGAGGGAGGTTTATCCCAACGTGGGCTCCCTGGAGGAAACCTATCAAACCATTCGCGGGGCGCTTGCGGGCTACAATGCCGCCCTGTGCGTCAATGACTACCTGGCGCTGTATCTCATGCGCCGTGCCATGGCGGACGGGGTTTGGATTCCCGGTGATTTGATGGTGGTTGGCTGCGGCAATATGCCCCTGGGCCGGATGAGTCGGCCAACCCTCACCACCATCACCCTGGACTACCTGGAAGCAGGACGCCAGGCGGTGGAGGCACTTATTTACCTGGACAAGCACCCGGAAATCATTTTTTCGGTGCATACTATGGAATCGCGCATTCTGATCGGTGACTCCACCGGGGAGCTGCCGTCGGGCCACCTCCGAAGCCGGACAGTGGAAAACGAAACCGGCAGCGTTCGGTTCTTCGAGGACGGGGCGGTGCTGGACATTATGGAAATCAACGACTTCCTCTTCTCCTGTGACCCCACCGACCGGGCCATTCTGCGGGCCTTCCTTTCGGGAAAACGCTCCTCCGAAGCGGCGGATGCCTGCTATATTTCCCAAACCACCTTCAAAAAGCGCATGAGCCGCCTGTTGGCCAAAAGCAAAACCACCTCCCGCAGTGAGCTTGTGGAATTCCTTCGGAGGTGGAAGGTGGATGCAACGCTGTTACAATAATAGCAAACAAAAAATCCGATGCCGCCGCATCGGATTTTTTGTTGTGTGGGGTTATTGTTCCACCACCCGGAACAGCCGGGCAAGGCCGTCCTGGGTGTTTTCGCAGACGGTTTTGGTGAGGGGGTCGGGGTGCAGTTCCCCAAGAGCCCGATCGAAGCGTTGGCGGAAGAGGAGGGTTTGCGACGCGGCGTCGTAAACCTCCAGGTCGCTGGAACCCTGCTTGCGAACCAGAATCCAATTGTCCAGCCGCACCGCCTGGTCGATGAGTTCTACCTTGTCCTTGGCGTAGACCTCCCGGAAAGGGGTTCCCAGCTTGTGGTCCCTTGTGGTGTAGACCGTCAGGGTCTTTTTCCCGGGATTTGCCAGGAAAAGTTCACCGTTGTATACCGGACCGGGAAGAACGTAGCCTGTGACGTTGCCGTTGTAGACCTTATTGGTGTTCCTGTCGTAATGCACCAACCGGGTCCGGTCCTCCTCCGCATCCCGGTAGGAGAAGAAGAAGCCGTCCTCCAGGCAATGGTAGTCGGTGGACATCAGGGCATGGACCTTGGATTTGCAGACGGTAGTGTGAATGAATTCCTTTTTCCCCAGGTCCAGGAGCTTGACCATGAAGGACTCTTCATCCTGATAAAGGTTGGGGAGCAGGATCATACAGGATTTTTTGTCGGTGATCGAAAGGGGAAGCACGTTAACCCGGTCTGCTATGCCAAGCTCGGGGGCATAGTCGGTGCCGCTGCATTCCAGCTTCAAATCCTCCCGGGTGACAAGGGAATCCTTCAGAATGGGGTGCAGGCACACGGTGACCAGGTGCAGATGGAAATAATTGCGATCTTCGCCCCGGTAACGGCGGCGGACGGGGGTCTTGTCGGCCACAACCATGGTGATTTCCGGGTATTCGCCGGTGTTGTGGTAAACCGCGTGGAGCAAATACTGGCGGTCCCGGCTATCCAGGGCCTTTTGGTAATCCAGGGTGGGAACCTCCTCGGTGAAGTCCCGCAGGGAGAAGAGACCGGAACCGACGCCGGACCCCGCCACCCGGTGGGGCTTGGAAAGCAGGTGGGCGGGAGTGTGAACCATACCGATGGGGTGGAAGGAGGGCTGAGCCTCCTGGGTATAGGTGCCTTCCTGCAAATTGTACTTTTGTGCAAGCGGGGTGAATCGGTAGTAAAAGCCGTCTTTGGCCACCGCCGGGAAGAATGCGCTGTTACCCTTCGGTGTTTTGGGTGCAGGTCCGGTTTCCTGAACCAATCCGCGAAGAATTCCCTGCAGGGAATAGACTTTGCTCACCGGATGCCCCAGGACCATGAGTTCGTCTTCCTCCAACAGGATGAACTGGCCGCCCCAGGAGGAGTTGTGGCCGTGGTTGTCCCCGTAATTCACTTCCCACGCTCCAAGCTTTTGGAGCTCGGTGTCCATAATGGTGACTCGACCGTCCTTGTTGGCAAACAGATACCTGCCCCCGATTTCCCACAGATGGTGGATGCCGGAATAGGGCGGGGTGATATCCTGCCGCAGGGTCAGGCTGCCGTCGGAGGCAATTTCGTATTGTCGGAGCTCCTGGTGCATGGCCCCGCTCAGGGACAAATAGAGGTATTTGCCGACCCCCAGAGTGGGGTTGTGGAAGGAGGACAGGGTGCCCGAATCCATGACCCGGCCGGTGGGGATATGCACCAAAATCCATCGGCAGGGGCGGGTGAGGGCATATTCTTCAAAAAAGGCGTATTCCCCGGCACAGGCTTCGGATACGTTGGAGTCGAAGTGCTCCTGCCAAAGAACCTGGTCCTTGTTCAGCACCACGCAGGACAGGTCGGCGGTTTTTTCCTTGAAATGCAGGTGGGAACAGGCGGCGTACAAATCCTCCCCGATGAAGAAGCTCTGGGCCTGGTAGCCGTAGCTGGCGGCGGTCATGACCTCGTTGTGAAGGATGGTCAGATCGGGCAGGCTGTAAACCAACCAGGGGAATTTGATGAACTTGTAGCTATTAAAAAGGATGGCCACCCGATCCTTTCCCACCACCATGTGGGAGGTGCAGTCGTGGTCGAAAAAGCGGTCGTCCCAGAAATAGGCCACGTTCAAAAGCTCCAGGGTTTTGGCGTCCCGCAAAAAGAGCTGTCGGTCGGTTTTTTCGATCAGGTAGGGGGGCACCAGGGCCATTTCGTGGATGTCATCCCGGGCGGTGAAGGTGCGAAGCAGGGCCGGGGGAGGTGCCTTTTGCGGTTCGACTCCGGCGGCCCTTTCCTCCGGGGTTACCGACGGCGACAGGGGAAGGAGATAACGAAGGGTACCGGCGTCCTTTTCCTGGGCCATCAAGCGGGCAATGGCGGGGGAGGTGACGTCGGTGTGCTGGCGAAGCTCCATAAACAGGGTATCCGGATTGACCTCCAGCCGGGGACCCGCCTGGGCGTAGAAGGCACCAAGGGGAGCGTATTCCGCAAGGCCCCGGTCCCGGGCAAGCTTTTGGCAGGTGTCGGCAAGCAGGGCGGCACTGCCGTGCTTGAGACAGCGCTTGTATTCGTCGAAGGAGGCGAAGTAGGTGCGGATGACCTCCTCCTGTCCCCGGAGCAGGTGGTACATGACCTGACTTTGGTCTTCGGCACTGCAGGTCCGGTCGGTCTTTTGAACGTAGGCCCCTGCCAAAAGATTGTGGGCAGTCCGAAGGGCGTCGGCCCGGTAGATGGTGCGTACCGCCCGGCGCAGGCTGTCGTAGCGGAAGGCATAACCGTCGCCGCTTTCCACCAGGAAGGGCTCGGCTTCCCGGAGCATGGCATGGAGGGCATCCAGAAATTCCCTCCGGGGCATCTTCTCCATTTCGGTCAGGTGGTAGGCAACGTAAAGCAGCATATCGGTATCCACCGCCTCCTGGGAAAGGGCCAGAGCGGAGGCGAAGGTGAAAAGCAGGCTGGAACCGAAGGGGTAGAGGGCGGTGTATTCCTCGTTGAGACGATAGAGGAATTGTTGGAAGGCGGTGCTTGGGGTATCGCCGTAGTTTTGACTGAGCTTGTCCATCAGGGTATCAAAGGAGCCGTGGACCCGAAGCTCGTTGAGTACGATTTTCAGGAAGAGGGGGTTGGCGCTGCCTTTCATGTCCAGGATCTTTTTGGTTTGTTCCTCGTCAACGTCCTTCAGGAAACCGGACAGATAGCTTTTGATGATGGCCTCCCGGTCGGCCCGGCTGCTTATGGCACCCAGGTGATGGATGGGGTACCCTGCGGGAGGGACTTCCAGGGAGTCTTTGCGGTAGCTGACCAGCATGCCGCACCCCTGGGGCAGGGTTTTGGGCAGAAACTTGGCCCAGTCGTCCCGTGCGGGGAGCTGATCCATACCGTCCAGCACCAAAAGGAAGGGGGAGGCCTCACCGGCGGCCCGGAAGAGGGCAGGAAATATTACCTTCAGCTCGGCTTCGGGGTACTTGCCGGCATCCTCCGGCAAAAGACCGTCCCGGATCCATTGCTTCACCAGGGAGGAGAGCAGTCTGCCGTAGCTTGCGGAACGAAGGGTGGTGCCCGCGAAACGGTAGTAAAGGCGGCGGGATTGGGCTTCCTTCCGAACCAGATTGGCAAGCAGGAAGGTTTTGCCCGAACCCGCATCCCCCGAAAGGAGCACCGGGGTTTCACTTTCGGAAAGCAGGGAGCGCAGTGCCGTTTCTTCGCTGGGGCGGGGGATGTAGCCGTCACTTGCTTCAAAAAGCTGGATGTCCTGCTGGGCAAGCTCCAGCTCCAGGGGATCGTCGATGGCTTCCACCGGGGTATGGTCGGGGTATTCGGCGGCGATGGCATTCCGGAGCCAGACCAAAACGTCCTCCTCCAGGGTGCTGTTATCGGTTCTGAAGTTGCCAAGACGCCCGGCGGAAAGATCCTGCCCGCCTACGTTGGAAAGCTCCGGGGAACGCTTGTCGGAAAGCCAGTCGGCGGTGTAGTCCACCAGGACGAACTGTTTTTCGATTCTGCGCTTGAAATTGGCATACTCCCGGCCCGACCGGGAAAGCAGGGCGTTTTCCGGAGAAAAGAGTTTTTTGATCCGGGGATCGGTGATGTGGCGCAGGTAATGGTCGTCCCGGGCGTAAAAGCGAAAATGCTTCACCGGAGCTTCCCCCGCCATGG
>JAFYNU010000505.1 GCA_017547975.1 Clostridia bacterium | reverse complement strand
GTGCGGGCATTGCGCGTCCAAACCTTGCGGGAGAAACAGGTGCATCTGCGGCAGAGGTCCCACAAAGCCCCCCTCCCCGAGGGGGGTGGGTCGAAGACCCGGGGGGAGTCGTAGGAACAGGCGTCCTCGACTGTCCGCCGCACCTGCGGCATGGGGAAATGGACCCTGCAAAGGCCATGAGTTAAGAGATAAGAGCATAAGCCAGTACAAGCTTGGAAGCCTCCCTCTGACGAGGGAGGTGGGTGAGCGTAGATCCCCAAAGGGGATCCGCGAACCCGGAGGGAGAGAAAATAGTGAAGAGCAAAGAGTGAAGAGGTTCTCCGTAGGGGTGGCGCCCGCGTCCATAAAAAAAACGCCGCCCCCGGGCGGCGCACCGATATTGTCCATTGTCCATTTTCAATTGTCCATTGCGAAGCCCCCATTGTCAATTGTCCATTGCGAAGCCCCCCTACAACACAAAAAAAGGCGGCCCGAAGGCCGCCCGCTCTGGGAAAACAATCTGCTGTTATTCGCACTCAATCAAACCGTATCCGCCGTCGTCTCTGGCATAGATGACACAGATCCGCTCGCCGTCATCCACGTTGCGGAAGGCGTAGAACCGGTGGCCCAGGAGGTTCATCTGCAGGATGGCCTCCTCGGTGGTCAGGGGATCCAGAACGAACCGTTTCACCCGCACCACTTCGAAGGGATCCTCCTTCACCGCAGGGGCATCGGAGGGATAGACCTCGAAGGCACCTTCCTGGAGGCGCTTTTCCAGGCGGGTCTTGTTCTTTCTGATCTGGCGGTCGATGGCATCGACCGCGGCATCAAATGAAGCGATCACGTCTCCACTCTTGTCCTGGGCACGGTAAACCATGGACCCGGCATGTACGGTCACCTCGGCGATGTAGCGGCCCCGTTCCTCCGACAGGCGCACGGTTGCCACCGCATCCGACTTGAAGTAGCGGTCCAGCTTGTTGAGCTTCTGCTCGATACGCTGGATGGTCCATTCGTTGACCTTCAACTTCTTGTCATTCAGGGTAATCTTCATTCAATCGCTTCCTTTCTTGTTTGTGATGTCTATATTATACCACAAAGCACAAGCGGACGCAAGAGTTTTTTGTGCAACATTATGATACAAAAGACGACTGTCCGTCCCGGAGCGAAAAGCAAGAGGTTCGTGCGTTGTAGGGGCGGGTGCCCACACCCGCCCGGAAAGTCTGTGCGGACCGCCGGGTTTGCGGGACGCTGTGGGCGGTATCCCCTACTGTCCGTCCCGGAGCGAAAACAACAGGCAAAAAGACAAGAGGGGCCTACAAAGCCCCTGCATGGTATAAAAAAGCGTGCCGCTTGGCGGCACGCTTTTGTGTTACATATTGGCAAACACCCGAATGGCCGCTTCCACGTCAGCCTGCATGGCCTTTTCGGCGGCAACGTAGGCATCGTGGAACTGCTTGAAGCTTTCGCCGTTGACGGCGTCAGCCCCCGCCCGGGACATGTAGGTGTAGTAATTGATCTTCCGGACGCCCCGGGAAATAACCTCCCGGTAGTCGGCGTGGCTCACGCCGGAGCCGCCGTGCATCACCAGGGGAACCTCCACCAGGGAATCGATCCTGGAAAGCCGGGGGAAATCCAGCTTGGGTTCCTTGGCGTAGAAGCCGTGAACCGTGCCGAAGGCGCAGGCCAGGGCGTCAATGCCGGTTTCGGCCACAAACTTTGCGGCGGTGTCGGGATCGGTGTAGATGGATTCGTCCTCCTGGACGCCCCCCTCCCGGGAGCCCATGCTGCCCACCTCGGCCTCCACCGAAGCCCCGGTCTTCCGGGCCATTTCCACCGCAATGGCGGAATTTTTGGCATTTTCCTCATAGGAAAGGGCGGAGCCGTCGTACATAACCCCGGTGAAGCCCAATTCCAGGCCCCGCTTCACGTAATCCAGGTCGGTGCCGTGGTCGAGATGCACGCAAACCGGCACCTTGGCATGCTCGGCATACCACAGCATCATGGGAGCCACTTCCTCCATGGTGCAAAGCCCCATTTCCTCGTGAACCTGGGCGTGCATGATGATCACCGGCTGGTTCAATGCCTCCGCCGCGGCGATGATGGCCCGGGCGTAGGGCATGGAGGGGGTGTTGAAGGCACCCAGGGCAATTTTCTTTTCTTCGGCAATTTTCAGAATTTCTTT
>JAFYNU010000504.1 GCA_017547975.1 Clostridia bacterium | reverse complement strand
GTGGTTGATGCGTTTGTTTTCCACAAGCTCGTCGGGATTGGAATAAAACTCCTTCTGGGTCCAGGTAGACCCGGTGGGGGCTAAAACCTTCGTGGCGGTTTTTTCGTTTGGAAAGACCGAGAGCCATTCCCGGGGAGCCTCATGCTCCATGGGAAGCACCACGTCGGCATCCCAATGTTCAGACAGAATACCGGTGGGCTTGACGCCGGTGTTTTCAAAATGGTTGACCCATTCATAAGCACCGAATTCGGGGTAGAAGGTGGCCTCGTTGGTCACGATCAGCCCATCGGGAAGGGTGTAGGTGGTGGTGATAGTGGTTTCAGTTTCGTTGATCTCCACGGTGGGATTCAGAGTATCAAAGGGAGTTCGGTTGTAAAGAAAAGAAAAACGGCGGTTCTGTTTCAAAAAATCCATGGTACGTCCTCCTGAGTGGGGAAGAATTGATATGATTTCAGTATAGCCATGGAAGAGCCGTTTGTCAAGAAGAGGAAAAAATAATTGAAAAATTTCATATTGCCGCTTGCAAACCGAAGCCAAAGGCGGTATGATATGGGTAATACACCGCCCTTGGCGGAGCGAAATGGAGGACGCGCCATGAAGCCCTATCGCATCTATCCCGAAGTGGGGAAAACGAAGCTGACCGACCAATTCTGGGTCCAATACCTGGAACAGGTTCGTCACACCATGTTGCCCTATTCCCTGGAGCAGTTTGAAAAGACCGGATACATGAAAAACTTTGAGTCCCTGGCGGCCAAGGACGGGGCCAAGCACATCGGCCCTCCCTTTTCGGATGGTTTGGTGCTGGAAACCCTGCGGGGTGCCTGCGATTTGCTGGCAGTACAGGCAGACCCGGAGCTGGAAGCCCAGGTGGATGCCCTGTTTACCCTTATCCTTTCTGCCGCCGATGAGGACGGATTCCTTTGCACCCAAACCCAACAGGATTACCCCGATAAACGCTGAGGACATAACGACGGGGACATCGTAATCCAGCACGACCTTTACGACCACGGCTGTTTGGTGGAGGCGGCCATCAGCCACTACAAAGCCACCGGCAAAACCTTTGTGCTGAAGGCGGCGGTAAAGGCGGCCAACCTGATCGTTGATACCATCGGCCCCGCCCCCAAGCTCAACATCGTGCCCGGACATTCCCTGCCGGAGGAAGCCTTTGTGAAGCTCTATCGGCTCTTCCGGGACGATCCCAAGCTTTGGGACTTTGCGGCGGAAAATGCCGTCAACAAAGAAGCCTATCTGGATATGGCAGAATTCTGGTACGATGCCCGGGGCAACCACGAAGGCCGGTTTATGTGCAAGGTCCTTTCTGATTTCTACAATCAGGACCATCTGCCCTTTGCCGAACAACGGGAAGCCATGGGGCACTCGGTGCGTGCCATGCTTTGCTACCTTGGTGCCGCGGCGGTGGCCCGGGAAAAAGGAAGAGAGGACTACCTTCCTGCCCTGAAAGCCCTGTGGGATAACGTGGTTTACAAAAAACTCCACGTCACCGGCGGTATTGGTGCCCGTCACGATATCGAAGGGTTTGACGTGAACTACAACCTGCCCAACAAAGCCTATCTGGAAACCTGTGCCGCCATCGGCCTGGCCTTCTGGAATACCGAAATGAACCTGATCGAGCCGGACGGACGTTATTTTGATTGCTTTGAACGCTCACTCTACAATAACATTCTGTCGGCGGTGGGGGACGATTTCACCCACTTCTTCTACCAGAATCCGCTGGAAAGCGACGGCTCCCTGCGCCGCTGGGCCTGGCACGGCTGTCCCTGCTGTCCGCCCATGCTCTTCAAAATCTATTCGGCCCTCCATAGCTTCATCTATGCCTATGGGAACGAGGAAAATTCTCTCTTCGTGAATCTGTGGCTGGATAGCTCCCTGGAAACCGAAACCTTTAAGGTCAGCCAAAAAG
>JAFYNU010000503.1 GCA_017547975.1 Clostridia bacterium | reverse complement strand
GCCAGCGATGGCGCCTTCGCCGGGAACCCGCTTTATATTGACCCGGAACTTCTCTACCAGGAAGGACTGATCACCCGCAAAGAGCTGGACAGCGCCGTATACGAGGGTTCGCCCTATACCGTGGATTACGTGTGGCTCACCGAAAACCGCAATGCCCTTCTAAAAAATGCCTACCACCATGCTTCCCCGGCCTTAAAGGAAGCTGTTCGGGAGTATGCAAAAAAGAGCGGTTGGATCGAGGACTATGCTCTTTTCCGGGCTTGTAAGGATGCAAACAACGGCAAACCGATTCCTTACACCGAAGCGATTGCCCATCGGGCCAATTATGAAAAGGCTGCTTCGGTATATGCCTTTATCCAGTATCTCTTCGAAAAGCAATGGGCTTCGCTGAAAGCCTACGCCAATACCCTTGGTATTCAGATTCTTGGCGATATTCCGGTCTATCTGGCGGCGGGAAGCTTTGAAGTTTGGGCACATCCCGAGCAGTTCCTTCTGGACGAAAGACACAATCCCACCAAGGTTGCCGGCGTTCCTCCCGACTATTTCTCCGAGGATGGCCAGCTTTGGGGCAACCCCATTTATAACTGGGAGGCCATGAAGAAGGACGGCTTCACCTTCTGGATCGAGCGCATCAAACGGGCGTTGTCTCTTTACGATATGGTTCGCATCGACCACTTCCGCGGGCTTGCTTCCTACTGGGCCATTCCTGCCGATGCCAAATCGGCCAAAGAAGGCGCTTTCGAAAAGGGGCCCGGAATGGATCTCTTCAATGCGCTCTTTGCAGAATGTCCAAATCCGAATATCATCGCTGAGGATCTTGGGGTATTTGGCGAAGACGTTGTAGAACTCCTGCGGGATACCGGATTCCCCGGTATGCGTGTTGTTCAGTTTGGGTTCCTCGGGGGCGAATCTTCCCACCTGCCCCACAATTACCCCGAAAACACTGTGGCGTACACCGGCACCCACGATAACAATACGCTTCTTGGCTGGCTTTGGGAGCTCACCCCCGAAGAACGGCAGTTCCTGTTTGATTACATGGGATATCAGGGCGAATTTGCCGATGGCGGCTACGACGCCCCCTGCGTCCGGGCTGTGATCGAAATGGTTTGGCGCACCCATGCATACCTTGCCATCCTCCCCTTCCAGGATATGTGTGGATTCGGCAAGGACACCCGTATGAACATCCCTGGTGTTCCCGAAGCAAACTGGCGTTACCGGGCAACCCAGGACGTCATCGACGGCGTTGATGTGGACTACTTCCGCAGGATCAATCATCTGTTTGGCCGGGCATGAGAGTATTTGTAGACGCCGACGGATGCCCTGTTGTGGAAGAAACCATTGAACTGTGCCGCAAATTCGGATATCGGTGTACCCTGGTGGCCGATACTGCCCACCATATGATTCGCGAAGGGGCAGAAACCGTTATCGTTACCAAAGGCGCTGATGCGGTGGACTTCAAGCTTGTCAACATGATAGCCCCCGGCGACCTGGTTGTTACCCAGGACTATGGGCTTGCTTCCATGGTACTTGCAAGAAGGGGCTGTGCCGTCAACCAAAATGGCAGATTCTATACCGACGAAAACATGCTCGCCCTGCTTTCAGAACGGCACGAAGCAGCCAGGCAACGCCGTTCCGGCAAACACCCAAAGGGTCCATCCAAACGCTCCCCAGAGCAGGATCAAGCGTTTGTCTCTTCCCTAACGGCGTTTTTCATCAGCTTGTCAGAATCATGATCTATCCCCTTGTATGCCTATGGCATACAAGGGGTATTTTTATGCTTCGCAGAGAACAATCTTTGGAATCAGCTTTTCTATCTCGCTTATTTGGGGCGGATTGGTTCCGGAGGTCATGCATGCCGCACTTCCGTATGCAACCGCATTACGCAGACAGTCACCGGAACTTCCTCCCTTTTGGTATGCTGTGATAAAACCCGCAATGGCGCTGTCTCCGGCCCCGATGGTGGAAACCACCGTACATACCGGCGGCAAGGCATGATAACAACCTTCTTCGGACGCCAAAACCGCGCCATTTTCCCCCAGGCTGATCATAGCATTCTCAATCCCTTTTTCATGGAGCATTTTGGCCGCTTCCATGGCTTTTTCTATGGTATCAGGTTCTTCGCCGACATATTTCCCAATTTCTTCACCATTGGGTTTGACCAGCCAGGGCTTAATCTCCATCAAATCATCCAGCGTAAAGGAATTCGAATCCACAACGATCTGAATTCCCCTTTCCTTGATACGACCGAGCATTGCCTTTACTGCCTCCGGTTCAAACCCTTTGGGATTGCTTCCGGTCAAGGTCAATACGTCGCCGGAAGAAAGGTCTACAAGTCTGTTTTCCACTTCTTGAAGCAGAGCCTCATCCGCGGTAAACCCCCGGAAGCTGATACGGGTTTCGGGAGAATTCTCCGTATGTAACGTGATATTTTCCCGAATGCGCCCTTCGGTCATAATAACGTCTGTCTCCACGCCATCCTTCGACAGCGCTTCCAGATAGCTTGTACCATTGTCACGGCCCACTATCACCAACCCGCGGCTTGATACTCCGCCTGCAAGCAACGCCCTGGAAATATTGATTCCCTTGCCGCCGGCATTATAGTCGGTAACGGTTGCTACGTTTTCGAAATAAGGCCTGAAGTTCTCCGAATAGCAATGCATATCAAACGCTGGATTCAGAGTTAACGTCACTATTTTCATATATGCTTTGCCTCCGCAATCTTTGGCGCATTTGCAAGAAGATATTCCTCCGCCTCGGTACACCATAACCCTTCGTTACGTGTCACGATCTCATCCAAAGCAGCATAAAGGGGATCGTTTTGTCCAAGCTTTGCAAAATCCTTCAAAGCCACCAAAGGAATATCCAACTCATTATAACAAACCTTTTTGGCTCCGTTGGGTTTCTCCATGGCAAAAAGCGCCTCCGGAACCGCGCCCAAGCCAAGAATGTGGGACACCAAAACACCGGGGTTGATAGCCTTTTCCTCAATGAGGCGAATGGTCTCCACCGTATCCGCCGGAATGGAACCTGCGGTACCCACCACGTGGATGCCGTCATAATGCACACGATAGAGATTCAGTGACCCCGCAAGATTCTTTATCGGCGGTCCCGCAAAGAAATTGACACAGCCGTCTTCCCGGCAGATTTCCTCCGCCAGGCTGAAAAGGGAGGCCACCGGTGCCATAACGAATACATCGTCAAAGCCTCCATCCGATAGCTCCCGCAGGGTCTCGGCGGCATTTTCGAGTTCCGAGGTATCCAGATAGATCAGTTTCGCACCACGGCTGGCCGCATTTTCCACGGTACATTTGGATGCCGCGTATGCAAGCCGTTCTTTACTGATATCGGTCACTACAATTTCACTCACCCCGGCATATCCCAGGGCCAGTTCAATAGCGCCCAGACCCATGGGGCCCGCCCCGCCAAGAATGGCAAGTTTTCCCCCGCGTTTTGCGCCATCGGTTCTGATATAGTTGGTGTAGTCGGTATGGTAGAAACCTTTGAAGCCCCGAAGCAGACAGCCCAGGGATTCCACCAAAGAGCCCTGGAAGTAACCATCTCCGCCGTATGCCACCATGCAGTCCCGTTCCAAAACGATTTCGGGGACGATGGCGTACACGCTGTTGCCGCCGATATAGGGATAGGAATACCCCGGGTCATATCCACTTTCCAATTTCAACGCCGGCTGGATCACGATTCGATCGCCAATCTTCCAGCGCTCCTGCAGGGATTCTCCTACTTCCAGAATCTCTCCGCACATTTCGTGGCCAATGATAACAGGATTGGTTTCGATATCCGGCGGAACGCGCTTGTGGGCGCTCCCCTGCTTTACAGCTTTGTAGGTGGAGTTGCAAATGGTATCGGTTACCACCCGGATCAACACTTCGTTGTCGCGGATGGGCGGCAATTCAAAACTTTCCACACGGATATCACTTGCGTGATAAAGACGAACGGCTTTGGTTTGCATGATAGTTTCCTCCCCGCGCTTATTGACACATGCTGATCATGAAGTCTTCGTAAATTTCCTTTGCTTCCGGCGAAAGATCGCAGTGCCCCCGATTCGGCACTTCCACATATGCAACATTGTGTTTTTTCGAAAGCAGCTTTACCAATCGGTCGGAATGCATTTCTTTGTTCACCGCCAGATCTTTGTCGCAATGCAGAATCAGGTAAGGAACATCCGGCATTTCCTCCACCAAATGGATGGGGGAAGCCGTTTTCATTGCATCCTCCAGGGACATATCGTAAGCACCAAATGCAGATAGCAGAGTGCGGGGCAGGTCGGGACGTTCGGTATAGTGATACGGCAGGTCGCACACCGGACAATTCACAGCACATGCTTTCGGAGTACGTCTGGCATAGCGGG